>JAKOOD010000296.1 GCA_022701635.1 Burkholderiaceae bacterium
GCGGCGCTGCGCACCAGGGTGCCTTCCGGGACCGGCACGCCGCAGGACGCGAGCAGGGTCTTGGTGAGGTCCTTGTCGCTGGCGATGCTTTCGCCGATGGCGCTGGTGCGGTCGGTTTCCGCGGTCCAGATGCGGCGCTGGGCGGCGCCGTGGCCGAGCTGCACCAGGTTGCCTTCGGTCAGGCGGATCGACGGGATGCGGCGCTCGGTGGCGGCGTCGACGATGTGGGCGGTGGACGTGCCCAGGCACCAGCGGTCGACCAGGTCGGTCAGTTCGTCGACCGTGGTTTTCAGGTCGAACGGGGTATCGTTGATGGCGGCCATGATCAGCGCGTGACCGGCCTGCAGGGCGGCGCGTCCGACCACTTCGTCGCGGGTGCGGAAGGCCATTTTGTAGATGCCGCGGTCGGCGGTGGAGCGGGTCTTGCCGAAACCGGTCTTCATGCCGGCCAGGTTCTGCAGCTCGAGGACGATGTGTTCGAGGATGTGGCCGGACCAGGTGCCGTCGCGCAGGCGCTCCAGGAAGCCGCCGCGCTCGCCGACGCCGCAGCGGTGCTCGATCAGGCCGGGCAGCCAGGTGGTCAGGCGTTCGTACAGGCCGGGAAGGGTGTTCGAGGGATACTCTTCGAGTTCGCCGATGTCGAGCCAGGCTTCGATGACGGGGCGGTAAGTCCAGATGTTGGGTCCACGCAGATGCGTTACTCGAAGAATGTCGATGTCTTGCTTTTTAGTCATGAAGAATATCTTGCCTTGCATTCGTACGCTGGTTCGCCCCAATTTTGCACAGCGCACATGTTGTATACTTGCCGAAACGAAGCTTACCGTGCCGTACCGATTTCTGCCAGTCTCGCCCCTTCGCTAGAATACCGTAACTACACCAGCGCTCCGCTACACACACGCTTGTCAACCGTAGTGCCGGTCCCGGCGTTCACCGTATGACGGTGCCGGCAGCGGCTCGATTCCCAACAACCCGGCATAGCCAAGGAAACCTCGCCTTCACCGGCGGTACTACATGACGAATCAACAACTTGTTCCTTCCGTTCCGCTGGCGATCGCCGCCAGTTTCCTGCCCGAGCACTGGCAGGCGGACGTCGAGAAAAAGCTTGCGCAAGGGGAAAACGTTTTAAGCAGCGTTGAGGTTGACCTCGATGCGAAATTACGTTTTACAAAAGGATTACTGGTTGTAACCGACCGCCGCCTGCTGACCCGCGCGCCCGGCGACAGCGACTGGCGCGACTGGCCTTACCGCGCCGGCATGCACCTGCGCCACCACGACCATAGCGGCGTCGGCCACCTGGAACTGGTCGACGAGCACGGCCTGCTGGCCGCCTGGCGCTTCACGCTCGGCCAGAACCTGCAAGCGATCCGCGTGGTCGATGCCTTCACCGACCAGGTGGACAGCCACGCCACCGGCCTTGCCATCCAGGCGCCCGAACAGCACACTTGCCCCAGCTGCAAGGCGCCGCTCGAAGCGGACCAGGAAGATTGCGCGATCTGCACCAAGGTGCTGTACACGCCGCCGTCCACCTGGACCCTGTTCCGGCTGTGGCGCTTCGCGCGTCCTTACAAAGGTCAACTGGCACTTGGATTCTTGCTTATGTTGGCAAGTACTGGCGCGCATTTGATTCCGCCCTACCTGACCATGCCGCTGATGGACAACGTGCTGATCCCGTACCAGAACGGCAAGAGCATCGATACGCGGCTAGTGTACATGTACATGGGCGGCTTGTTCGGCTCGGCGATCCTGGCCTGGGCGCTCGGTTGGGGCCGTACCTATATCCTGGCCCTGGTATCGGAACGGATGGGCGCCGACATGCGTTCGGAAACCTACGAACACCTGTTGCGCCTGTCGCTGGAATTCTTCGGCGGCAAGCGCACCGGCGACCTGATGAGCCGCATCGGCAGCGGCTCCGACCGCATCTGCGTGTTCCTGTCGTTGCACCTGCTGGACTTCCTGTCCGACGTCCTGATGATCATCATGACCGGCGCCATCCTGTTCAGCATCAACGCCAAGCTGGCCCTGATCACGCTGGTGCCGCTGCCCTTCATCGCCTGGATGATCCACGTCGTGCGCGACAAGCTGCGCACCGGCTTCGAAAAGATCGACCGCGTCTGGGGCGAAGTCACCAACGTGCTGGCCGACACCATCCCCGGCATCCGCGTGGTGAAAGCCTTTGCCCAGGAAAAGCGCGAGGCGGTCCGCTTCCGCGACGCCAACAAGCACAACCTGGCCGTCAACGACAAGTTGAACAGGGTCTGGTCGCTGTTCTCGCCGACCGTGTCGCTGCTGACCGAACTGGGCCTCCTGATCATCTGGTGCTTCGGCATCTGGCAGGTCAGCAAGGGCGAGATCACGGTCGGCGTGCTGTCGGCCTTCATCGCCTACAGCGGCCGCTTCTACGTGCGCCTGGATTCGATGAGCCGCATCGTGTCGGTGACGCAGAAGTCGGCCTCGGCCGCCAAGCGCATCTTCGACATCCTCGACCACGTGTCGAGCGTGCCGGACCCGGTCAACCCGGTCAAGGTCGACAAGGTGGCCGGCAACATCGAGCTGCGCGAAGTCGGCTTCCGCTACGGCAACCGCGCGGTCAACCGCGGGATTTCGCTGAACATCAAGGCCGGCGAGATGGTCGGGCTGGTCGGCCACTCCGGCTCCGGTAAATCGACGCTGGTCAACCTGATCTGCCGCTTCTACGACGTGGCCGAAGGCGCGATCCTGCTCGACGGCAAGGACATCCGCTCGTTCGCGGTGGCCGACTACCGCCGCCACATCGGCCTGGTGCTGCAGGAACCTTTCCTGTTCTTCGGCACGATCGCCGAGAACATCGCCTACGGCAAGCCGGACGCGACGCGCGAAGACATCATCGCCTCGGCCAGGGCGGCGCATGCCCACGAATTCATCCTGCGCCTGCCGCAGGGCTACGATTCGATGGTCGGCGAACGCGGCCAGGGCCTGTCCGGCGGCGAGCGCCAGCGCATCTCGATCGCGCGTGCCCTGCTGATCGACCCGCCGATCCTGATCCTCGACGAAGCGACGTCCTCGGTCGACTCGGAAACCGAGAAGGAAATCCAGAAGGCGCTGGACAACCTGGTGCAGGGCCGCACCACCATCGCCATCGCGCACCGCCTGTCGACGTTGCACCGCGCCGACCGCCTGGTGGTGCTGGACCGCGGCGTGGTGGTGGAAGAGGGTAGCCACGACCAGCTGATGGCGACCGAAGGCGCTTATCACCGCCTGTACGAAGCGCAGGCGCGCAACGTCGACCAGGATCCGGACAGCAATGGGGATGACGATTAAATGACGACTTCGATGCAATCAAACTTTCAACGCGCATTTCAACTGCGGCGCGACGCCTTCGGCAAGCTGGTGCTGACCAACGCCAACGGCGAGGAATTCGTCGGCGTGACGCCGGTGCGCGCCTTCCCGGTCCAGGCACCGACGCGCGGCATCTCGCTGGTGCGCGAGGGCGGCAAGGAAGTCGCCTGGATCGAGGACCTGGCCGACGTGCCGGCCGAGGTCGCCGCGCTGGTAACCGAGGAACTGGACGGGCGCGAGTTCATGCCCGAGATCCTCGCCATCAAGAGCGTGTCGAGCTTCGCCACGCCATGCACCTGGACCGTCAGCACCGACCGCGGCGACACCGAGTTCCTGCTGAAGGGCGAAGAGGACATCCGCCGCCTGGGCACCTACTCGCTGCTGATCGCGGACAGCCACGGCATCCACTTCCTGGTCCGCGACATGTTCGGGATCGACAAGGGCAGCCGCAAGATCCTCGACCGCTTCCTGTAAGAGCGCCTCACAAAAGCCGCCATGGCGGCGTTGCGGCGTCCCGCCGCACCAGCGCGCACCCCTTGCCCTGAAGGCTTTGCCAGGGGCTCTTAATCCTTGTGCCAGAAGCCCGCGTGCGCGGCGCGGGCTTCGTCCTCGCGCAGCGGTCCGATCACTGCCGTCGGCCGCTGGCCTGCCGCGAACACTTGGCGGCAGGGCAGCGACAGCGTCGGATTTTCCGGATCGCTGCCGGTCAGTTCCAATAAACTCTGTTCCGACATCCCGTACACCACGCGGCCGACGCCGCTCCAGTAGGTGCCGCCGGCGCACATGGCGCAGGGTTCGGCGTTGCTGTACAGCGTGGCGCCGGCCAGTTGCTGGGGGCTGAAGCGCTGCGAGGCCAGTCTCAGGGCGTTCATTTCGGCGTGGGCGGTGCGGTCGGCGCTGGAGGCGTTCATGGCTTCGGCGATGATGGTGCCGTCGCTGCTGGCCACGATGGCGGCGAAGGGATGGTGGCCTTCGTCGCGCGAGCGTTGGGCGAGGGCGAAGACGCGGGTGAGGAGGTCGTGGTCTTGCATGGTGGGAGTAGACATCGATGAATCCTTATCAGGCGAATCGTCGCCCCTGCGCAGGCAGGGGCCCGGGTTCGCGGGTA
>JAKOOD010000306.1 GCA_022701635.1 Burkholderiaceae bacterium
TCGGCACGGTACCCAGCAGCGAGGCGGCCATGCTGATCGGCGACAGCGGATTGCGCAGCTCGTGCGCCAGCATCGCCAGGAATTCGTTCTGGCGGCGGTTGGCCGCTTCGGCATCCTCGCGCAGGTGTTCGGCATTGAAGGTGGCCAGCACCAGGTGCTCGTTGGCTTCGCGCAGCAGCGCGACACCGGCTTCCATCGCCTGGCGTTCGCGCGCCTGCACGCGGGCGTGCTCGCGCGCCGCGGCCAGCTCGTCCTCGAGGACGCGGATGCGGTGCAGCAGATAGGCATCCTGGGCACCTGCGGACTGGCATCCCGACTCGTCGAAGGAACGCTGCTCGGAGGTGCCCTGTTGTTCCCGGTGGGTTGCCATCGTTGTCCTTATTTGCGGGGCGGGCGCGGCGTCGGCCAGCCGGTCAGCATGCGGTCGTAGGGCACGGCGCGGTCCTCGACCTCGATGCCGGCGCCGGTGATGCGGTAGGCGCGCAGTTCGTTGCTGTGGGCGCTGCCGCGTACCTTCACCACGGTCATGAATTTGCACAGCCGGCCTTCGATCTCGGCAAAGCGCATGGTCAGCACCGCATCGGCCAGGAAGCACAGGTTGTCGATGCTGAAGCGCATGTCGGGCTGGTTGTCCTCGAAGCCTGCCGTGACCAGCACGCTGACCCCGCGCCCGGCCAGCAGCGCCAGCGTGCGGAACACGGTCAGGCGCAGGTCGTGGCGGAACTCCGGCGCCAGGTACAGGCCGATCTCGGACAGCGAGTCGATCACGACCCGGGTGGCGCCGGTGCGCTCGATGGTCTCGGCCAGCTCGTCGAGCAGCTCTTCCACGGTCAGCGCCAGCGAACGCGGCTCGATCACGGTCACCTTGCCGGCGCGCGCCATCTCGATCAGCGCGGCATTGTGCAGGCGCGCGGTGTGCTTTTCGAAGTACACGGCGATGCCATGCTCGCCGCGTTCGGCCCCGGCCCCCAGGAAGTGGGTGCCGAGGATGGTCTTGCCGATCCCGGTCGGGCCGGTCGCCATCAGCGTATGCCCCTGCGGCAGGCCGCCGTGCAGCAACTCGTCGAGGCCGGCCACGCCGGTCGGGATGCGGTGCGGGTCGCGCTCGATCGTACTGTAGGCGCCCGGCACCGTCCCCAGCAGGCGCGGATAGATGCGGATGCCGTCGTCGCTGATGCGCATCGTGTGCGAACCGGCCATGTGGGCCTGGCCGCGCATCTTGATCACGCGGATCTTGCGCACCACCACGTCCTCGTGCAGGTTGTGCGACAGCGCCACCATGCCGTCGGCCACCGTGATGATCGGATTCGCCTCGACGTCGGCCTGCGTGTATTCGCCGATCAGGAAGGTGGTGGCCTGCCACATCGCCATGCGCGAGCCGAGTTCCTGGATGAAGTGCTGCAGGTCCCACAGGCCCTGGTTGCCGCTGCGCGCGGTCTGCACCACCGAGCGGAAGGAATCGACGAACACCAGGCCCGGCGAGAAATCCTCGACTTCGCGCATGATGCGCTCCAGTACGCCGCTGAAATCGCCGGCGCGCAGGTCGTCGGCCAGGTTCACGTAGCGGATGCTGCTGCCGACCTTGTCCATGTCGAAGAACGAGAACTGCTGCTGGTAGCGCAGCATCTTGAGCGGCGGTTCGCCCAGCACGGTGAAGAACAGGGCACGCCGCTCGGGATGGGCGAGTGCGAACATGATCTGGTGCGCCAGCGTGGTCTTGCCGCTGCCGGGCGCGCCGGCGATCAGCGTGAACGAAAATTCGGTCAGTCCACCCCCGAGGAGAACGTCGAGCCCGGGCACGCCGGTGCTGAGTTTGCCCAAGGTTACTTTCTCGCTCATTACTTGTGCTCCTGTTGATTCTGTTGCTGCCCGTCTCCGGCCGTGCTTTCCGCCAGCAGCCGCGCTGTCAGTGCAGGCCCGATCAGGGCGCCGAGCTGACGGGTGAAAGTGCCCATCAATGCTTCGTGCGCCGCATGTGCCGCGGCGGCGTCGGCGCCCGCCAGGTCGCTTTCCAGCGCCGCCAGCAGCGCGGCACCGGTCTTGCGCGACGCGTCCACGCCCAGCCACGGCCAGGCCGGCGCCACCAGGCGCAAGGTACGGCCGAACAAGGCGCCGAAACCGTTGTCGCCGATCAGTGGGACAAGTTGCCGGCTCAGGCGCGACCAGGTCTGCACAAGCGGCAACACATGCGCGGTGCGCGGCGCGTCCGAAGCCATGCCGGCGTCAGGCGGCGGCGCGCGGTAATCGTGTTTGTCCATTCAGGAGTTTCGGGATCGGGTTCTTATGCCATGCCATGCCGCCGGGTTGGCGGCTTCCGTGGCGTCATTATAGCTTGAGTCCGAAATGTGGATTTTTTTTAAAAAGTGTCAACAAGTACATGCAAGCGCCAGGGAGCGCCACAGCGCGGCGCCCGATGCTAACATCGCACGGTTCATCACTTATCCACCCCATCCCATGCCTGTTCCTGCCTCCCTCGCCCGCCGTGCGCTGCTGGGCGCCGCACTGCTGTCCGGCGCCGCATCCGCCCAGACCGTCGCCGAGGCGCCGCTGCGCGCCCACCTTTCCTTCCTGGCCGACGACCTGCTCGAAGGCCGCGGCACCGGACAGCGCGGCGGCGAGCTGACCGTCCGCTATCTCGAAACCCAGGCCGCGGCGCTGGGCCTGAAGCCGCTGGCACAGGGCTACCGCCAGAAGGTCGAACTGGTCGGCCAGAAAACCCTGCCCGGCAGTAGCCTGCGCTTCGACGCCGGCGGCAAACAGCTGGCCGCCGCCTTCGGCCAGGACGCCGTGTACGCCAACGCCAACGGCCGTACCGACAGCGCCATCGCCGCACCGGTGCTGTTCGTCGGCTACGGCATCGACGCCCCCGACCAGAACTGGAACGATTTCGCCGGCGCCGACGTGAAGGGCAAGCTGCTGGTGGCGATGGTCAACGACCCGCAGCCGACCGCGGCCGAACCGGCGCGCTTCGGCGGCCCGTCGCTCACTTGGTACGGACGCTGGACCTACAAGTTCGAGGAAGCCCTGCGCCAGGGCGCGGCCGGCATCCTGCTGATCCACACGGCGGCGTCGAGTTCCTACCCGTGGAGCGTGCCGGCCAACAGCTTCAGCCACGAGCAGTTCCACCTGG
>JAKOOD010000321.1 GCA_022701635.1 Burkholderiaceae bacterium
CTCGCTGATCCAGACCATCGGCCGCGCGGCGCGTAACCTGAACGGCGTGGCCATCCTGTACGCCGACCAGATGACCGACTCGATGAAGAAGGCGATCGACGAGACCGAACGCCGCCGCGCCAAGCAGATCGCCTTCAACGAGGCGAACGGCATCGTGCCGAAGGGCGTGAACAAGAAGATCAAGGACATGATCGACGGCGTCTACAGCGCGGCCGCACAGAAAGCCATGCTGAACGACTTCGGCATGGCGGAAGATGCGGCCAAGGTCGAGGGCATGAGCGAGAAGCAGATCTCGAAAGAGATCAAGCGCCTCGAAAAGCTCATGGTCGACCACGCCAAGAACCTCGAGTTCGAAAAGGCGGCGCAGGTGCGCGACCAGCTGCATGTACTGAAGCAGCAGGCCTTCGGGGCGCCGGGGGCGGACAACGTGGTGTCGATGCTGGGCAAATAAGTTTTCTGAGGCACACCCACCTCGAGGCGCCGCAGACGCAGGGCCTCGGTTCGTTTGAGGCTTAAAAAAAGCCGCCTGCCCCGCTTGGGACAGGCGGCTTTTTGTTTATCACCTATGGTAACCTTTGTTCAATATTTACTTAAAGGAATGACCATGCAAGTGACTCGCTTTGTCGCTGCCGCACTCGCCATTCTTCACCTCGCGATAGCCCCGGCCTTCGCTGCCGGCCCCGACGCGAATTACCTGCAAAACGGCCTCGACGGCCGTGGCCACTGCCTGACGGCGGCCGACGGCACGGTGGCGATGGGTAGCTGCGCCAAGTCCGCCGATCAGCAGTGGGTGGTCAGCCAAGGCGATATTCCCGGATTCAGCAAGGTGCATACGGTCGCGGGCGGCACGGCCATGTGCCTGAGCGTGCATCCGGAAAATGGCAAGAACGTGCTGGCAATGGACAGCTGCGGCAATGCAGACAACCAGCAGTGGCGTGTCAAGCGGGTGAAGACCGGCCCGTCCGTGCTGCCGCTCACCAACCGCGCGACCGGTGCCACGCGCTGCCTGGAAGCGGTGCAGACCGGCCTCAAGATGACGTCTTGCAGCCGCCAGCAGCCGGGGCACCGCTGGCAGAGCAATTACGAGCCGACGATGTAACCCGTCGTCCCCGCGAAGGCGGGGACGACGGTAGCCGGCTTATTTAACGTCCAGCAGCTCGACGTCAAAAATCAAATTCGCATTCGGCGGGATCGGACCCGCGCCATCCGCGCCATAACCCAGGCTTGCCGGGATGATCAGGGTGCGCTTGCCGCCCACCTTCATGCCGGCCACGCCCTGGTCCCAGCCCGGGATCACGCCGCCCGAGCCGAGGCGGAAGCTGAACGGTTCGCGTCCGACCGAGCTGTCGAACTGGGTGCCGTGCTTGTCGGCGGCGCTCGGTGCCAGCAGCCAGCCGGTGTAGTTGACGGTAACGGTCTTGCCGGCCGTCGCTTCCGCGCCGGTGCCGACGACGGTATCGATCTTCTGGAATTCCTGCGCCGACGTGTCGGCTTCAGTCTTGGCGGCAGCGACACCAGCCGACGAGGCGGCCGGTGCCGCGGTCGATCCGGTGTCGGTCGATGGCTTGTTGCGGTTGCAGCCGCCCAGCACCAGCAGCGGCACGATGGCGGCGATGCAGAAGCCGGTGCCGAGCTTGCGGCCAATGAGTTTGCTTGTCATGGAATATCCAAACGATAAGTGATCAGAGGCCGCAGTATACATGCCGCGCCCGCGGACGGGCCGTCTCTTAAGACCCTGTTACAAGGTCTTGACGAAGGCGCGTATCCCGCTCAGCAGCATCTCGATCGACATCGCGGTCAGGATCAGGCCCATCAGGCGCTCGAAGGCCGTCATCACCTGCGCACCGAGCACCTGCTGCAAGCGCTCGGCGCCGAGGAACACGGCCAGCCAGATCACGAAGACCGAGGCCAGCGCCGCCACGTGGATCATCACCTCTTCCGTGGTTTGCGAGCTGAACAGCAGGACCGTGGCCAGCGCCGACGGCCCGGCCAGCGCCGGGATCGCCAGCGGCACGATGAAGGGTTCACCATGCTCGCTCTTGCCCAGCACCCCGTCCGGATGCGGGAAGATCATGCGGATCGCGATGATCAGGAGGATCACGCTGCCGCCGATGCGCAGCGAGATATCGGTCAGCTGCAGCGCGGTGAGGAAATGCCGCCCGAAGAACATGAACAGCAGCAGCAGCCCGAACGCGATCGCGCACTCGCGCACCACGATGCGCCCGCGCCGCGCCTGCGGCACGTCCTTGAGGGCGGTCACGAACAGGGGCACGTTGCCGAAGGGGTCGGTAACGAGCAGCAGCAGGATGAAGGTCTGGAAAAAGCTTTGGGTCATGGGCGTTATCGTAGGCAAGCCCTGTCGATATGACAAGGCCCCGCCATCTTAACCGATCGGGCTGGCCGGTCGCATCAGGCAGCCAGGGCCGCGACCGGACGCGAGGCTGGGCGCCGGCCCGGCGCCGCGCCGGCAGGCTGGACGGTAGCGCTGCCGCCGGCTTCTCCTTGCAGGCGGAAGCGACTGACCACCCCTTCCAGCGCCGCCGCCTGGTCCTTCAGCGAAGCCGCCGTGGCCGCCACTTCCTCGACCAGCGCGGCATTGTGCTGGGTGATCTGGTCCATCTCACTGACCGCCTGGTGGGTCTGCTCGATGCCGGTCGACTGCTCGCGGCTGGCGGCGGCGATCTCGGCGACGATGCCGGACACCTTGTCGATACCGCCGACGATCTCCTGCACCGTGCTGCCGGCCTGGCGCGCCAGGTTGCCGCCTTCCGCGACCTGGGCCGCCGAGCTGTTGATGAGTTCCTTGATCTGGCGCGCGGCCGTGGCCGAGCGCTGCGCCAGCGTGCGCACTTCGCTGGCGACCACGGCAAAACCGCGGCCCTGCTCGCCGGCACGGGCCGCTTCCACCGCCGCGTTCAAGGCCAGGATATTGGTCTGGAAGGCGATGCCGTCGATCACGTCGATGATCTCGACGATGCGGCCGGACGAGGCTTCGATGCGCCCCATGACGTCGACCACCTGTCCCACCGCCTGGCCGCCGCGCGCCGCGGTGGCGGCGGTCCGGCTGGCCATCGCGCTCACCGCGTCGGCATTGTCGGCATTGTGCTTGACCGTCACCGTCAGCTCTTCCATCGACGCGGCGGTCTCCTCGAGCGCCGAAGCCTGCTGCTCGGTGCGCCCCGACAGGTCGACGTTGCCGTTGGCGATCTCGGTGGCGCCGCTGGACAGCGCCTGCGCGCCCCGGCGCACCTGGGCCACGATCCGGTTCAGGCCGGCATTCATCTCGTTCAATGCGCGCAGCAGGGCGCCGGTTTCGGTACGGTCGTCCGCATGCACCGCGATCGACGCGCTCAGGTCGCCGGCCGCCACGCTGCGCGCCAGGTCGACGGCACGGGTCAGCGGCACGGTGATCGAACGCGTGATCTGGACGGCGGTCACGATGCCGGCCCCGACGGCGAACAGGGTCAGGCCGAGCATCAGGTAGCGCGCCTGCTCATAGGCATGGCGTGCATCGTCGGCAGCCTCCTGGCTTTTCTTTTTCTGCAGCGTCATGAAGTCGCGCAGCGCCTCCTGCCAGGCGGCGGTCGCGGGACCGGCCTTGTCCAGCAGGAAGTGGATGGCGCCCGGGTCGCCCGCGGCGCTCAGCTCGGCGAAGCGGTTGTTCAGCGGCCGCACCTCGGTCTGCATGCGGGCGATCTGCTGCACGAACTGCTGCCCTGCCGCGTCCATCGGCATGGCGCGCAGGGCGCTGAAAGCGCGATCGTATTTTTCGCGCGCGGCGGCGATCTTGGTGGCTTCCTGCGCCGCCCGCTCCTTGTCGCTTAGCAGCGCGATCGAGCGCAACACGCGCGCCACCACGTGCACGGCATCGGACATCTCTTCGAGCAATTCGATCTTCCTGAGATTGACCTCGACGATGTTCTGATTGGCGGTGTCGGCCCGCTTCATCTGGTACAAGCCGCTCAAGGCGACGACCAGCAGGAGAGTCAGGATGACGGCAAAGCCAAGGCGCAGGCGGGCCTTGATGCTGTAACGGGAGGCATTCATGTGATGTCGTGTGGATAGAGACTGGGCGCTCTGGGAGGATGTGCGCGGGCGCCGGCGCGCACTGGAAGCCCGCGATATTGCCTTCAGTAAATACCTGAGACAAGAAATTTGATGCATCCGGCTGCTGTTTAGTGCTTTGCAGCGCAATCGAGGGCCCGCACCGCGTGCAGCTCACGCTGCCGGCACCCCGCTGTTTGCTGGACAGGCCGGCGATGCGTTAGAATTTTTGCATGAAAACGAATTTCCTGGCCCTGCTGGGCATTGCCATGCTGTGCGGGCTACCGGTACACGCAGCGGAGAAAAAGCAGCCGCCCGAACGCATGCACGAGATCGACGGCGTGTATAAGCATCGCTTCCAGAACAAGATGGCCGTACCGGGCCAGGCCGACCAGACCTACGAGTCCGAGGACATCCTCGAACTCCTCCCCTACGACGACAAGCACCTGTACCTGCGCGCCCACCTGGAATTCGCCAACGGCCACACCTGCGACATCGCCGGCATGGCCGGCTACGAGCATGGCGCCTTCGTCTACCACGACCCGACGCCGCCGCAACCGCGCGAACGCGCCTGCGCGCTGCGGCTGCACGTGACGGACAAGAAGCTGGTGCTGACGGACCGGGAGACGCCGGATGCGGAGGCGACCTGCCGCGCGTATTGCGGGGCGCGCGGGGACCTGGATTACGAGATCGGGCGCGAGGCGCGGAGCGAGATCCGGTATGGGGAGCGCTTGAAGAAGTCGAAGGCGTACCGGCGGGCGGTGCAGGATTTGCAGGCGGTCGAGAGCAGCCAAGCCAAAGAAAACTGAGCGATTACGCAAAAACGTCGCCCCTGCGAAGGCAGGGACCCAAGTTGCACGCATACCGATAGCGCACGCAAAACCTGGGCCCCTGCCTGCGCAGGGGCGACGGATCGACAGCTGATTGAATCAGTTCTTGTCGAACTTCTTCAACCACGCCGACAGCTGGTGCGGACGCAGGCCGTCGTAGTCCTCGAACGGCTGGTGGATCCACGGATTGTGCGGCAGGTCCTGCAGGTGGTAATCCGGCACCAGCGACGAGGTGCCCTTCACCCAGATCACCGCCGAACGCACTTCGGTGACGTCCGGGTAGTTGGTGCGCAGGTGCTCGCCCACGCGCGCCAGGGTCACGCCGGAGTCGGCCAGGTCGTCGACCAGCAGGATCTTGCCGGCCAGCGGACCCTTGGTCATGGTCATGTACTTGGCGATGTCGAGGTCGCCCTGCTTCTTGCCGGCTTCTTCGCGGTACGAGCTGGTCGACAGGATCGCCAGCGGCACGTCGAAGATGCGCGAGATCACGTCGCCCGGACGCACGCCGCCGCGCGCCAGGCACAGCACCATGTCGAACTTCCAGTTCGATTCGTACACTTTCAGCGCGAGGCGCTCGACCAGGCGGTTGTAGTCGTCCCAGGAGACCCACAGGTCCTTGTCGGTCGATGCAGGGGTATTCATGTTCAGGTTTTCCTTCTTGTGCTGATGGCTGAAGCCCGCGCGGCCAGGGGTGGGGCGGCGCGGGCTGTTTGCTTTGTTGCTTTTAGTGTAGATCAGGCGGCGAACGGGTGGCGCAGCACGATCGTTTCTTCGCGGTCCGGACCGGTCGAGACCATGTCGACCGGGATGCCGACCAGTTCTTCGATGCGCTTGATGTAGGCGCGGGCGTTGGCCGGCAGCTCGTCCATCGACTTGGCGCCGACGGTCGATTCGGTCCAGCCCGGCATCTCTTCGTAGACCGGCACGCAGGCGGCGGCTTC
>JAKOOD010000334.1 GCA_022701635.1 Burkholderiaceae bacterium
TCCCTCTACACTTGGCGCATGACTTCCACCAACGTCCTGGCTCGCCACCCGCGTCGTCCGCTCGTCTTCGGCGCGCTGGTGTTGCTGTTGCACCTGCTCGTGTTCGACTGGCTGAGCGGCCAGCTCGGACGGCGGCGCGAGGCGCCCGTGCTTGCGCCGCCGGTACACGTGCTGGTGCAATTGATCCGGATAGCGGCGCCGGTGCCGCTGACGGTCCCGGCGCTCGACCTGTCGCCGAAGCTTGCGCCACCGCCGCCGCCGCTGCCACTGCCGCTACCGCTGCCAAGCTTGCCGCCCGGACCGGTCGAGGTCGCCGATGCGGGCGCCGGCCACGCAGCCGACACCGCATCCGGAAACGTTCCCAGCAACGGCACTGCCGGAGTACCGGACAGTGCCGCCACCGCCACCGCCGCCACTGCCACTGCCACTGCCACTCCCACTCCCACCGCCACCACAGCCGCAGGCGAACTGGAGCGCGCCATACCCACCCCTGCCGACGTACAATCGCAGCCAGTGCCAGCGCCCAGGCCAGTGCCGGCCGATGCCGCCGGGCTGGCCCAGGCACCGCCGGCATCGGCGGCACCCGCGCCGGTGCCCGAGCAAAGACGCTACCAGGTCGACCTGCCGCCGCCTGCCGACATCACGCTCGACGTCGCCCGCGTCGATGCCGACGGTACCCGCTGGAACGGCGAGGCAAGGTTGTCGTGGCGCCGTACCGGGGCCGCTTACCGGATCGACGTCGAGGCCGGCATCCGGGTCGTGTTCGCGCGCGTGAACCTGCTGACGCTGGCGAGCGAAGGCACGGTTGGAGACGAGGGATTCGTCCCCATATCGATGACGGAGAAGCGGCGCGGACGGGCGATGACGGCCACGCACTTCAACCGCAAGGAGGGCGTGCTGACATTTTCGGCCTCGCCAGCCAGGGTGGCGCTGGTGGCGGGCACCCAGGACAAGGCGAGCCTGCCGCTGCAGCTGGCGGCGATCGGGCGCGGCGATCCGCGGCAAATGTCGGGCAATATCGATATCCTTGTCGGCGAAGACCGCGACGCAAACGTTTTCAGTTTTACGGTGGCAGGGCAGGAACAGATCGATACCCGTCTCGGACGGCTCCTCACCTGGCACCTGGTACGGCCGCCCAAGCCAGGGTCCTACCATTCGCGCCTGGAGGTGTGGCTGGCGCCGGGGTACGGCTGGCTACCGGTCCAGATGCGCAACGTCGAGGCGAGCGGGGCGGTGACGACGCAGACGGCAAGCAATATCGTAATGAAAGAACCAGGAAGTCAATGATCAAAAACACTCTGAAACTGGCCGCAAGCGGCCTGATGCTGGCGGCACTGGCGAACGGTCATGCCGCCGCCGCGCCCGACGACGATCACCCGGCGGTCAAGCGCGCCGTCGATGTGCCGCCCTCGGCCGACCTGACGTATTCGATCTCGGCGCGCCAGCGCGGCTTCAACCTGAACGGCGACGCCACCCTGACCTGGCGCGTCGGCGGCGGCAAATACAGCATCGGCGCCGAGTCGCGCGTGGCGCTGGTCGGCAAGCTGACCGAGAACCACAGCCAGGGCACGGTCGACAGCTATGGCCTGGTCCCGAGCGAGTTCACCGAAAAACGCTTCCGCAAGTCCCAGGAAAGCGCCAGCTTCGAGCGCGACAGCAAGACCATCACCTTCAGCGACGGCAAGCACACCTACCCGATCAAGGGCGGCGAGCAGGACCGCGTCTCGATCTCGTGGCAGCTGGCGGCCGTGGCGCGCGCGGCCAAGGACAAGTTCAAGCCGGGTTCGGAATGGCAGTTCTTCGTGGTCGGCCCGCGCGATGCCGATCCGTGGACCTTCCGCGTGGTCGGCCGCGAAAAAATCCAGGTCGGCGCCGCCATCGGCACCGTCGATGCCGTGCACGTGCTGCGCGAACCGCCGCCGGGCTCCAAGGCGCAGACCCTCGATCTGTGGCTGGCGCCCTCGCAGGAATGGTATCCGGTCAAGCTGCGCTTCACCGACAACGACCGCGACTACATCGAGCAGGTGCTGGAAAAAGTCGTCCGCAAATAAGTCTCAGTCCTGCCAGGCGTGTACGTAGTCGGGCAACTGCGCGGGTAACTCAGCCGTGCCGCGCGCATCCGGCTGCGGCGCCCCGCGCGCCAGCGCCAGCGGCAGGACGCCGGCCCACACGGCGATCCCCAGATCGGCGGCGGCGTCGTTCGGCGGCCCGCTGCGCACCTTGCAGGCCGCTTCCAGCAGCGCGATGCGCATGACCGTGGTGGCCGCGTATTCCTGCTCGTTCCCCGCACGCACCTGCGCCTGCCGTCCCGGCGCCAGGTGTTCCATGAAGGCTTCCAGCGCCGGGCGCTTGTCCGCTTCCCCGACGGTCTCGAACCGGCCGTAGACCATCGCGCTGCGGTAATTCATCGAATGATTGAAGGCGGCGCGCGCCATGACCAGGCCGTCCAGGTGCGTGATCGTCACGCAGCAATCCTGGGCCGCCAATGCTTTCAGCATGCGGCTGCCGTTCGACCCGTGGATATACAGATAGTCGCCACTGCGCCAGCAGGCGGTCGGGATGCAGTGATTGCCCTGGGCGTCGGCAAAGGCGACGTGGCAGAGGTAAGCCGCGTCGACGATCGCGTGCAGCAGGGCGGGGTCGTAGGACGCGTTGCGCGCGATGCGCTTGACCTGGGTACGGGAGGAAGGGGCGGTAGGCATGGTCTCGATGTCGCTGTCGATGAAGTAACGGAACGGCAACTATAATGGTCGGTATGGCTCCAGGAACAGGTCCAGGGGCTGTCGATTTCATGGAGCCACGATGGATTACGCGCTGCTGCTCGACGCTTTCAGCCGCACCCATGCCGGGCGCGCCTGGCCGCGCCAGCGCCTGCTGCACGCATGCCTGCGCGCGGCGATCCGCGACGGTACCCTGGCGGCCGGCACGCGCCTGGCGGCCACGCGCACGCTGGCGGGTGAACTGGGTATCGCCCGCAATACGGTGTTGTATGCCTATGAACAGCTGGCCAGCGAAGGTTTCGTGGTGTCCGACCGGCGCGGCACCGTGGTGGCCGCGGTCGCAGGCACCACGCCCAGCCTGGCGGCGCCGCTGCCGCAGGCCGGCCTGGCGCGCCGTGCGCGTGACCTGCGCAGCATGGCCAACGCCGCCGGCGAAGGCCTGGCCTTCGTGCCCGGGGTGCCGGACCTGGACGCCTTTCCACTGGCATCCTGGCGGCGCCACCTGGAGCGGGCCTGGCGCAGCCTCGCTCCGGCCCAGCTGAACTACGGCGACCCGGCCGGCGAAGCGCTGCTGCGCGCAGCGATTGCCGATTACCTGCGCGCCTCGCGCGGCGTGGTGTGCGACGCAGGCCAGGTGTTCATCACCGACGGCACCCAGGGCAGCCTTGATCTATGCGCGTGCGCCTGTGCCGACGAAGGCGACACCGTGTGGGTCGAAGATCCGGGCTATGGCGGCGCGCTGGCGGCGTTTCGCGGCGCCGGATTGTCAATCGAAGGTATCAGGGTCGACCTCGAGGGAATGGCACCCACGCCGCATGACTGGCAGGCGCGGCGCCCGAAACTGGTCTACGTGACGCCTTCGCACCAGTACCCGGTGGGCGTGGTGATGTCGCTGGCACGGCGCCTGGCGCTGATCGAGGATACGCGCCAGGCCGGCGCCCTGATCGTCGAGGACGACTACGACAGCGAATTTCGCCACGAGGGGCCGCCGCTGGCGGCGATGCAGGGCCTGGTGCCCGATGCGCCGGTCCTGTATTGCGGCACCTTCAGCAAGACCATGTTCCCGGGACTGCGCATCGGCTTCGTGGTGGCGCCGCCGGGGCTGGCACGGCCACTGGCGGCGATGCGCGCGCAGTCGTCCGCTAGCGGCCGCGCGGCCGAGCAGCTGGCGCTGGCCGGCTTCCTGCGCAGCGGCGAATTCATGGCGCACCTGCGCCGCATGCGCCGGCTGTACCGCCAGCGGCGCGATGCGCTGGTGGCGGCGCTGGCGCGCCACCTGGGCCGCATCGCCGAGGTGCACGGCGCCTCGGCCGGCATGCACCTGGCCCTGCGTTTGCCGGACGAGCGGCTGTCGGACGTGGCCATCGCGGCGCGTGCGCGCGAGGAGGGCATCATCGTCAATCCGCTGTCGGCCCACGCGCTGGGCGGCGGCGCGCCGTGGAACGGCCTGATGCTCGGCTATGCCCAGGTGCCGGCCGAGCGCATGGATGCCCTGGTGCGGCGCCTGGCGGCCGTGGTGCACCTGGCGGCCTACGAGGCCGGCAGTGGGCCTACTCCTGCAGGCCCGGATCGTCCGGCTTGTCGTTCTCCCAGTGCAGCGTCATCTCCTTCGGCGCCGTCCCGATCCTGACGCTGCGCTTGAACACCTTGCCTTCCGCCGCGGCGCTGATGCGATAGGTGCCGGCTGGCAGCTTGGCATAGAACATCGGACCGCTATTCGCCGCGCTCAGCAGGGTGTTGCCCTTGGTGTCCATGATGTCGAGCTGGACGTCGGAGCGGTAGGCGCCGCTCTGCTTCGTGGCGAAGGTCAGCAGCAGGTTGTAGTCGGTACGCTGGGTGCGCATGGCCGTCTGCTCCTCCTGGCCGACGCCGCCGTTGACGTAGCTGATGCCGTTCTGCTGCTTGGGCGTGGGGGCGGCGAGGGCGGCGTGGGAAGCGAAACAGGCGGCCAGGGCCAGGGTTGCGCGGGCGAGTGTTCGTTGCATGGCAATCTCCTTATCAATGAATACGAATGCACACATTCGCGTTTCGTAATATCAAGATAACAACGTTCATTATCCCTCGACAGCGTCAGAGGGAGCGCGCGGCAGCCCCGCCGAATTCCTTGCAAAAGCCATAAGACAAGGGAGGCGGATAATCCGTTGCATATTCGCCAGTCATGAAATCCCGGCGGCCATTCCTTATAAGTTGCCTAGTCTTAACTGTTATACTGACGCCCCCGCGCCGTCCACCTGGCCGCGCGCGCAAGATGTAATATTGCTAAGTCTCACGATGATCGACAACCTGGCAGGCGCTGTCCCCGCCGATTCCCCATCCTCCGCGCTGGACGAGATCGATCCGCTGCAAGCCCACTTCCACGAGGGCATTGCGCCGGACGAGATCGAACAGGTCTACCTGCTCAAGCGCGCGCAGCCGATGCTGCAGGCGTTCACGGCGCTGTTCCACGGCGGCCAGGACGGCGTCATCGTGCGCCTGCTGGTGCTGCGCGAACTGGCGGCCGACGCCAACGATTCGGCGTTCTCGCGCGCCGACATCAACCAGAAGTTCGCCTACCTGATCCCGGAAAGCCTGGAAACGGTGCTGGGCCGCCTGCGTGGCCACGGCCTGCTGGCCTGGGACAACCCGGCCGCCGTGTACCGCATCACGCCGCTGGCGCGCAACGTGCTGGCCGCGCTCGACACGCTGCTGGCGCTGGCGCGTCCCGAAGAAGACGAGGCCGAGATGGGCTTCCTGCTGTCGCAGGTGGCCGGTGCCCAGGCGGTCGGCGGCGTCACCGTCGAGCAGCTGAAGCACCTGCTGGGCCGCCTGGTCGAGCTGACCGAGGAATTCCGCGACGCCATCGCCTCCGGTTCCGAGTTCCGCCTGCGCGCCTCCCAGGCCAAGTGGCACATGGCGTGCGACTGGGTCGAGAAGGGGTCCGTGATCCTGCGCGCCATTACCTCCGACGAGCGCGCCGATTCGGCCACCCATCGCGCGGCGCAGGCGATCGGCCGCGCCCAGTCGCAATTGCTGAACATGCAGGGCATGTTCTCGCGCGCGCTGAACCAGATCGAGCGCCAGCGCGTGCACCTGGGCCAGTCCGGCCTGTCGACCACCGACATCAAGCGCTGGCTGCTGGCGCACGAGGACCTGGCCAGCCTGGCCGAAGAGGCGATCGAGCGCCCGCTGCTGCCGCTGTTCATCACGCCGGCCGAGATGATCGACGTCGCCGAGACCGAGCTGCTGCTGGAGCGCGCCGCCAACATCGCGCCGGGCGGCTTGCCGAGCGGCGAGGATGCGCCGCTGACCATCAACGACAACCCGGCGATGCAGGCGGAGCTGGACGACTGGCTCAAGCGCCTGTCCGATTTCGCCAACCTGGACAACTTCCCGGTGGTGGCCGAAGGCGCGCCGCGCAGCGTGCCGATCCAGGATTCGCTGCTGCCGGCCAGCTTCGCGGTGGCGTCCTACCGCGCCTCGATGCTGCCGCTGCTGGGCGACGCCGCCGAGGCCAGCCTGCAGGGTGCGACCGCCGAGCTGGCGCGCCTGCCGGTGCGCTTCGATTCGGAAGACGAACTGGTCGAGCTGGACGACCCGCACGTGGCGGCGATGTCGCGCGCGACGCTGTCGATCGCGCCGCCCGTGGCGCCGCCCGGCCCCCTGATCCCACCCGCCTTCGACCTGAACCTGGAAAGCCCAGCCCAACCGGAAAGCAAGACCGATGAATGACGACGCCCAAATCCTGATCGCGCGCCTGCTCACGCACCAGACCCTGCGCCGCGACGACAAGATGGTCAAGCGCGCGCTGTCCGACGACCTGTTCCGCGCCGAAGTCGACAAGCGCCTGCTGGAATCCGGCCTGAAGCTGATCGACAACGTGTATGCCGACCACGTCACGCTGGCGCTGCACCGCAACGTCGAACCGAAGATCTTCGGCGCTAAGGACATCTGGCAGAACAACAATTTCGGCCTGACGCGCGACGGCGTGGCGCTGCTGGTGGTGCTGTGGGCGCAGATCATCCTGCCCAAGCGCCAGAGGCAGGAAACCCACCAGGCGATCGACGTCGACCAGTCCGACATGTTCGACAAGGATGCGCCGATCCCGCGCGCCGAGGACACCTCGATCGGCATCTCCTACACCGCGCTGCTGGCCGACTTCGGCGACAAGCTCGGCAAGAAGACGCGCATGGACATGAACCTCGGCCTGCTGTCGAAGCTCGGCTTCATCGAGCGCCGCGGCGACGTGGTGCTGGAAGGCCCGCTGCTCGACCTCCTGATGGACACCGACCTGCTCAAGGAACGCATCATCAACGGCGCGCTGGCCGAGGTGTTCAAGCGCGCGCCGCTGGCGGTGGCGCGCCGCCGTCCGGTCAATGAGGTGATCAGCGAAGCCGCCAACGACGCAGAACCCGCAGTGGCTGACGTGCAAACAGACCCCCCCTCCGAAGCCCCCCAGGCTTCGGAGCCCCAAGCGTAAAGACCCGCATGTTCCATATTAAATCTCTCGAGCTGGTCCACTGGGACTACTGGCAGCGGATCAAGAACATCCCGCTCGACGCCAAGATCATCACCATCGCCGGCCAGAACGGCTCCGGCAAGACCACGCTGCTGGATGCGATGCGCACCCTGTTCGGGCTCGATTGCTCAATGGGCCGCACCTATAAACACTATGCGCGCCATTCGGGCCAGCAGAGTGCCTGGCTGCGCGCCGTGGTCGACAACAAGCCGAGCGGGCGCCAGCTGTCGAACCGGCCGTTCCGCCATTCCGGCTTCTTCAGCGACGACGAAGTGACGCTGTTCTGCCAGGTGCAGAAGAACGGCGGCGACTGGAAGCGCCAGTACCTGATGCGCCCCGGGAACGTCGAGATCGAGGAAGTCA
>JAKOOD010000352.1 GCA_022701635.1 Burkholderiaceae bacterium
GTCGCTGAACAACGGCTTCGCCGACGAGGACATCGACAACTTCGACCGCCGCGTGCGCGAAGGCCTCGACCTGAACCCGGGCGCCCAGGTCGCGTATGCGGCCGAACTGAAATTCGATGGCCTCGCCATCAGCCTGCGCTACGAGAACGGCGTGTTCGTGCAGGCCGCGACCCGCGGCGACGGCTTTACCGGCGAGGACGTCACGGCCAACATCCGCACCGTGCGCGTGATCCCGCTGCGCCTGCACGGTGATGACGTGCCGGCGGTGCTGGAAGTGCGCGGCGAAGTCCTGATGTTCAAGGACGACTTCGAACGCCTGAATGGGCGCCAACGCGACGCCGGCCAGAAGGAATTCGCCAACCCGCGCAACGCCGCCGCCGGCAGCCTGCGCCAGCTCGACGCCCGCATCACTTCGCAGCGCAAGCTGCGCTTCTTCGCCTACGGCATCGGCGTGCTGGAAGGCGCCGCCATGCCCGAATCGCATTCGAAAGTGCTGGACTGGTTCGACCGTCTCGGCCTGCCGGTGTCGAAGGAGCGGGCGGTGGTGAGCGGCTGCGAAGGCCTGCTCGGCTACTACCGCGCCGTCGGCGGCAAGCGCAGCAAACTGCCCTACGAGATCGACGGCGTGGTCTACAAGGTCGACCGCCTCGACGACCAGCGCCAGCTCGGCTTCGTGTCGCGCGCGCCGCGCTTCGCGCTGGCCCACAAGTTCCCGGCCGAGGAAGCGCTGACGACGGTCCAGGCGATCGACGTCCAGGTCGGCCGCACCGGCGCCATCACGCCGGTGGCGCGCCTGACGCCGGTGTCGGTGGGCGGCGTGACCGTCACCAACGCGACCCTGCACAACGAGGACGAAGTACGGCGCAAGGACGTGCGCGTGGGCGACACGGTCACCGTGCGCCGCGCCGGCGACGTGATCCCGGAAGTGCTGTCGGTGCTGCTGGAACGCCGTCCGACCCCGGCACCGCCGGTGTACACGCTGCCGGCCACCTGCCCGGTATGCGGCTCGCATGTGGTGCGCGAAGAGGGCGAGGCGGTGGCGCGCTGCTCCGGCGGCCTGACCTGCGCCGCCCAGCGCAAGGAAGCGATCCGGCACTTTGCCGGCCGGCGCATGATGGACATCGAAGGCCTGGGCGACCGCTACATCGACAGCCTGGTCGAATCGAACCTGATCCACGGCGTGGCCGACCTGTACAAGTTGACGCTGGACGACCTGCTCAAGATGAAGCGTCTGGCCGACGAGCGCGACGGCAGCACGCCCGAATCCGACAAACCCGCGGTCAAGGCCGGCAAGGTGGCGACCAAGTGGGCCGATAACCTGCTGGCCGCGATCGAGGCCAGCAAGCGACCGCCGCTGGAGCGCCTGCTGTTTGCGCTCGGCATCCGCCACGTGGGGGAGAGCACCGGCAAGACCCTGGCCGACTGGCTCGGCAGCCTGGCGCTGGTGCGCCGTGCGCCGGCCGCGCTGCTGCGCGTGCTGCCCGACATCGGCGGCACCGTGGCCGAGGCGATCGCCGAATTCTTCGCCGAGCCGAAGAACCAGCAGGCGCTCGATGCGCTGCTGGCGGCCGGCGTGGCGCCGCAGGGCGAACACCCGCCGCGCGCCCAGCTGCGCGACAAACTCGACGAGGTGCAGTTGCTGGCGGCCCTCGGCATCCCGAAGCTGACCGAGCCGCGCGCGCGCCAGCTGCTGGAGGGCCGCACGCTGGACGAGCTGGCGCACCTGCGCATCTTCAGCGTGTTCGGCCTGCCGGCGCCGCTGGTGGCTTCGATCGAGGGGTGGATGGGCGAGTCGGCCAACCGCGACACCATCACCGCGCTGGCCGCGCTGCGGCGCGAGCTGCTGGACCTGCTGCCGCAGGACACCGCACGGGAAGCGGCGGGCCCGCTGGCCGGCAAGACGTTTGTCCTGACCGGGACGCTGCCGACGATGTCGCGCGACGCCGCCGGCGCGCTGATCGAACAGGCCGGCGGCAAGGTGTCCGGCTCGGTGTCCAAGAAGACCTCGTACGTGGTCGCCGGCGCCGAGGCCGGCAGCAAACTGGAAAAGGCGGAAAGCCTCGGTGTGACCGTGCTCGACGAAGCCGGGCTGCTCGCGCTGCTCGCCACGACAAACTGACGCAAAAATTTCATTAACTAGGGATTTAGAATGACCGTAATCAAGAAAGCCGTATTCCCCGTCGCCGGTCTCGGCAGCCGCTTCCTGCCTGCCACCAAGGCGCAGCCGAAGGAAATGCTGCCGATCGTCGACAAGCCGCTGATCCAGTACGCGGTCGAGGAAGCGGTCGCCGCCGGCATCACCGAACTGGTGTTCATCACCGGGCGCAACAAGCGCGCCATCGAAGACCATTTCGACACCGCCTACGAACTCGAATCCGAGCTGGAAGCGGCCGGCAAGGCGGCGCTGCTGGAACTGGTGCGCGGCGTGATTCCGAAGAACGTGAACTGCATCTACATCCGCCAGTCGGCGCCGCTGGGCCTGGGCCATGCGGTGCTGTGCGCGCGTCCGGTGATCGGCAACGACCCGTTCGCCGTGCTGCTGGCCGACGACTTCATGGACAGCGCGCCCGGCCACAAGCCGGTGCTGGCCCAGATGACCGACCTGTACACCTACGAGAAGTGCAGCGTGCTGGCGGTGCAGGACGTGCCGCGCGCGCATACGCGCCAGTACGGCATCGTCAGCGCCAGCGCCTACCGTCCGGACCTGGAGCTGGTGTCGGGCATCGTCGAAAAGCCGCAGCCGGAGGACGCACCGTCGACGTTGGCGGTGGTCGGTCGCTACGTGCTGTCGGGTTCGATCTTCGACCACCTGGCCACCATCGGCAAGGGCGCCGGCGGCGAGATCCAGCTGACCGACGGCATCGCCTCCCTGATGGCGCGCGAACGCGTGCTGGCCTACCGTTACGCCGGACAGCGCTATGATTGCGGTTCCAAGCTCGGTTACCTGAAAGCGACCGCCGCGATCGGCATGAAGCACCCCGAGACCGCCGAAGGCTATTCCGAGTTCCTGAAGCAGTTGTGCGCCGACACTAACTAAGTAGACAACCAAGTGACCAACTAAGCGAGCAATCGAGATGGCCATCCGCGACATCCTGAAGATGGGCGACCCGCGCTTGCTGCGCGTGGCCGAACCCGTCACCGAGTTCGACACGCCGGCGCTGCACGCGCTGGTCGCCGACATGTTCGAGACCATGCACGCGGTCGACGGCGCCGGCCTGGCGGCGCCACAGATCGGCGTCAACCTGCAACTGGTGATCTTCGGCTTCGGCAGCAACCAGCGTTATCCGGATGCGCCGGCGGTGCCGGAAACGGTATTGATCAATCCCGTCCTGACACCCCTGTCGGACGAGATGGAAGAGGGCTTCGAAGGCTGCCTGTCGGTGCCGGGCCTGCGCGGCAGCGTGCCCCGTCATACGCGTCTGCACTACGAAGGGGTCGATCAATACGGCAAGCCGATCAGCCGCGACGTCGACGGTTTCCATGCGCGCGTGGTGCAGCACGAAGTCGACCACCTGCTGGGCATCCTGTATCCGATGCGCATCCAGGACTTCTCGCGCTTCGGCTTCACCGAAGTGATGTTCCCGCATCTTGACCCGAAGGCCGACGATTGAAACGTTTACCCCTGACCGCGGCGTTCCTGCTGGCCGCGCTGGCGCCGCTGGCGCATGCCGACAACCTCTTCACCTGGATCGAAGCCGCGCCGAAAAGCGAACTGTGGATCGACAGCGGCTTCGCCACCGCGCACTTCGACCGCGACAAGGACCTGAACGGCAACAACTACGGCCTGGGTGCCGAATACCGTTTCTCCGGCACGATGGCGGCCACGGCCGGACGCTTCTACAATAGCGACCGCCGATGGTCCAACTACGCCGGCGTGATCTGGCAGCCCTGGGCCGTCGGTCCGGTGCGCGTGGGCGCGGCGCTGGCCGCCTTCGACGGCTACCCGCACATGCGCGACGGCGGCTGGTTCCCGGCGGCGATCCCGACGCTGACCTACGACTACAAGCGGGTCGGCGTCAACGTCGGCATCATCCCGAGCTACAAGGACCGCTTGTATGGCGGGATCTCGGTGCAATTGAAGCT
>JAKOOD010000362.1 GCA_022701635.1 Burkholderiaceae bacterium
TCGGCAACCACGCCGCTCGGGTCGGTCGTGCCGGAAAAATCGAACAGCAGGCTGACGTTGCCTGCCAGCGGTACCCGTTTCTCGTAGCGGAAGCTGACTTCCGGCGTCCCGCTGTCGCGGTTGATCACCAGGTCGCGGCCCCGGATCGCGTCGATGCTGTTGACGTCCGCATTCTTGTCGAACGCCTGCTGGATCTCGCGGTTGCTGGCGCCGCTGGCCTTGGCCCTGGCGACCGACTGCTTCACGGCGCGGTACTCGATCACGGCCGGCGCCGTCTTGATCGCCACCAGCGCTACGGCGCCGAGCACGACCAGGACGACGATCAGGCCGGACAGCGACACGCCGCGCTCGGCGTTGATCCGGTAATGTTTCGCTTGCCCACGCATCCGCGTTCCCCGAGGTTAGTGGATACCGCCGATGCGCTTCAGGTTACCGAAGTTCATCCAGATAAACACAGCCTTGCCGACGATGTTCTTGTCGGGCACGAACCCCCAATAGCGGCTGTCCGAGCTGTTGTCGCGGTTATCGCCCATCATGAAATAATTGCCCTCAGGTACGATACAGGTAAATTTATCGTAGGTATAGGTGCAATTCTCGCGATGGGGGAAGTCCTCCACGGCGCCGGCGTTGAACGTGCGCGCCGCTTCCGTGTTCAGGATGCGGTGCGTCGTGTTCGGCAGCTTTTCCCGCAACTGCTTCTGGTAGACCACGGTCTCGTCTTCGAGGTAGTCGTCCATCGGCTCGTACTGGACCGGCACGCCGTTGACGGTCAGGCGCTTGTTCTCGTACGTGATTTTATCACCGGGCAGGCCGATGACGCGCTTGATGTAATCCTGGCTCATGTCCTTCGGATACTTGAAGACCATGACGTCGCCGCGCTGCGGGTTGCCGACCTCGACGACCTTCTTGTTCAGCACCGGCAGGCGGATGCCGTAGTCGAACTTGTTCACCAGGATCAGGTCACCGACCAGCAGGGTCGGCACCATCGACGACGACGGGATCTTGAACGGCTCGAACAGGAAAGATCGCAGGAAGAACACCAGGGCGATCACCGGGAAGAAGCTGCCCGAGTACTCGACCCAGGTCGGCTGGCGCAGGATCGTGGCTTCCAGTGCCACGCGGTTGCCGTTGTCGACCTTGATGCCGTCCGCGGTCAGCTTGGCGTTGCGCGCATCGTATTCGGCCAGCGCAGCGTCGGCGCGGGCGCGGCGCTGCTTCGACAACACGAAAACGTCGAGGCACCAGATGACACCCGTGACGACCATCAGGACGAACAGGATCAGCGCAAAATTCCCGAGAATCAATTGCATGTTCATGAGTATTATTTTTCTTCCACTTGGAGGATGGCGAGGAAGGCTTCTTGCGGAATCTCCACCGAGCCCACCTGCTTCATGCGCTTCTTACCGGCTTTCTGCTTTTCCAGCAGCTTCTTCTTACGCGATACGTCGCCGCCGTAGCACTTGGCCAGCACGTTCTTGCGCAGCGCCTTGACGTTTTCACGCGAGATGATGGTGGCGCCGATCGCCGCCTGGATCGCCACGTCGAACATCTGGCGCGGGATCAGTTCGCGCATCTTGGCCGCCACCTGGCGTCCGCGGTACGGTGCGTTGGCACGGTGCACGATGATCGCCAGCGCATCGACCTTCTCGCTGTTGATCAGCATGTCCACCTTGACCACGTCGGCGGCACGGTTTTCCTTGAACTCGTAGTCCATCGAGGCATAGCCGCGCGCGGTCGACTTCAGGCGGTCGAAGAAGTCGAGCACGATCTCGGCCATCGGGATCTCGTAGTGCAGCTTGACCTGGCGCCCGTGGTAGGCCATGTCCATTTGCACGCCGCGCTTGCCGTTACACAGCGTCATCACCGCGCCGACATATTCCTGCGGCATGTACAGGTTGACGTCGACGATCGGCTCGCGCACTTCGTTGATCTTCGAAGGTTCCGGCATCTTCGACGGGTTGTCGACGCGCACGATGGAACCGTCGCGCATCTCGACCTCGTACACCACGGTCGGCGCCGTCGTGATCAGGTCCATGTCGAATTCGCGCTCGAGGCGCTCCTGCACGATTTCCATGTGCAGCAGGCCGAGGAAGCCGCAGCGGAAGCCGAAGCCCAGCGCCTGCGACACTTCCGGTTCGTACATCAGGGCGGCGTCGTTCAGCTTCAGCTTTTCCAGCGAGTCACGCAGCGCGTCGTACTGGTTGGCTTCCACCGGGAACAGGCCAGCGAACACCTGCGGCTGGACTTCCTTGAAGCCCGGCAGCGGTGCCGGGGCCGGCTTGTTGGCCAGGGTGACGGTGTCGCCGACCTTGGCCGCCGTCAGTTCCTTGATGCCGGCGATGATGAAGCCCACCTGCCCGGCTTTCAGTTCCGGCAGCGAGACCGAACGCGGCGTGAAGACACCGATGTTTTCCACCAGGTTCACCGACTCGGTCGCCATCAGCAGGATCTTGTCCTTCGGACGCAGGGTGCCGTTGACCACGCGCACCAGCATCACGACGCCGACGTAGGGGTCGTACCAGGAGTCGACGATCAGCGCCTGCAGCGGCGCGTCCGGGTCGCCTTCCGGCGCCGGCACCTTGGCGATCAGGGTTTCCAGCACGTCTTCGACGCCCAGGCCGGTCTTGGCCGAGCACACGGTAGCGTCGCTGGCGTCGATGCCGATGACGTCCTCGATTTCCTTCTTGGCATTGTCCGGATCGGCATGCGGCAGGTCGATCTTGTTCAGGATCGGCACCACTTCCACGCCCAGGTCGAGCGCGGTGTAGCAGTTGGCGACCGTCTGCGCTTCCACGCCCTGGGAGGCGTCGACCACCAGCAGCGCGCCTTCGCAGGCGGACAGCGAGCGCGACACTTCATACGAGAAGTCAACGTGGCCGGGGGTGTCGATCAGGTTCAGGTTGTAGACCTGGCCGTCGCGCGCCTTGTAGTGCAGCGCCGCGGTCTGGGCCTTGATGGTGATGCCGCGCTCGCGCTCCAGGTCCATCGAGTCGAGCACCTGCGCATCCATCTCACGTTCCGACAGGCCGCCGCAAAGCTGGATGATGCGGTCCGCCAGGGTCGATTTACCGTGGTCGATGTGGGCGATGATGGAAAAATTACGTATGTTTTTCATTAACAGAACTCAAAACCAATAAGAGCGGAAGCTGCCGGCGTCCCCGGCGCACGTCTGGAAAAAGCGAAAAAGCGCCGCACCGGAGGCCTTGCGGCCATCCCGGACGAGCGCTTTAGCATGGCGCTTGATCCCGAATATCTGCGAACGGCACTGCAGATACCGCACTGACATCACGGGGACATATTACGAAGCTGCCCATTTTACCGGATTTCAGGTCAGAAAGCCCGGTTTCCCGGCGGACGATCTTTGCCGGCGTACGCACGCTCACCTCAAGTGCTCAGGAAATTACTTGCCAACCGTCAAGTATTTATCTGTCGCGTCGTTAAAGAAGCATCGTCACCCCTCTCGTATGCATCATGATCGTCACCGCCCACCCGCAGCAATGGACCGCCCGCCAGGCCCAGCCGTTCCACGAACGCATCCTGCCGCTGCCGGTCGAGGTGCGCGACTTCGTGCACCAGGTGAACCTCGCCACCGGCGTGGAAGCCGTGCCGGCGGCGGTGCTGCCGGACGAGCGGATGCGCGCCGACCTGCGCGAGGCGCTGCTGGGCATGCCGGATGCGGTGCGCGCGCTGGTCGATCCGCTGCTGCTCGGCATCTGCCTCGGCCGCGGACTGGGATCCTCCGGCATTACCGACGTCGTCGCCGATGCCCATGGCCGCCCTCTCGGCTGCGTGGTGCTGCTCGACCTCGACCTGCTGGAAGCACACAGCGCCAATAGCTGGGCGACCTGGAAGGAAAACCTGCCCTTCGCCACCGGCGCCGGCTACGCGCTGGCCGCCACCATCGCCGCGCCCGGCCAGGATACGCGCGCCAACGCCCTGCAATTCCTGCTGTTGCACGAATTCGGCCATGTCTTGAGCGCGGACGGCGATTTCCTGCCGCGCTGGTGGGAAGCGGTGCCGACAGACAAGCGCCACGCTTACCTGGACCTGAGCTGGGTGGTGTCGCCGTCCGGCCGCTTCGTGCCGCGCGCCGATTTCGAATTGCGCGGCGTGGTCGATTTTTATGGCAACAACCAATTGTTCGCCGACGCCATCGTCACCGCATACAGCGGCCTGGAGTGCAGCGATTTCCCCAGCCTGTACGGCGCCACGAATCCCTATGATGATTTTGCGGAATGTTTCGCGAGCTATGTGCACAGCGAAATGCTAGGGCGGCCCTATGAATTGCGCGTGGATCTCGACGGCACCCCGCAGGCCTGGCTGGACAGTTTCTGGGCGAGCGGGCGCAGTGCCGGGAAGCGGGCGTTCATGGAAGCCATGCTGTGTGAGGCCGGCAGCGACTACAGGATGGCGGCGTAAGCCGGTCGTGGCCCGCCGTCAGCCGTGATGCTGCGCCAAGTAGCGTTGCAGCGCGGCTTCATCGAGGAAGTAATGGCAGATTTCCTGGCCGGCTGGGCCTGCCTCCCCTGCCTCCCCGACCTTCCCTGCCGAACCCGCCGACTCTTCAGCGCCATCGCGCTCGGCCACGCCGGCAAACAGCACCGGTACGCGTTCGTCGAATATGTCGGTTAGTTGCGGATCGGCGTCGACATCGACCACGTCGACGCGCCACGGCAGGCCGGTGCGCGCCATGAAGGCGCGCAGGGCCGCAAGCATGTCCTCGCACAGGTGGCAATAACTGCGCGAGTACAAGGTGAAATGCGGGGTGAAATGCGAGGTGGAATGCGAAGTCAAATGCGGCCCCAGCTGCGTCACCGTGGATCGATCCTCCGTTACTGCGCGCGCGGCTTGATCACCAGGTATTGCGAGGCATTGTCGCGCCGCACCAGGATCGCCACCGGCTTCTTCGGATCGAGCTTGCCGACCAGGCTGTTGAACTGGGCGGCGCCGGTGACTTCGGCGTTATTGAGCTGCAGGATCAGGTCGCCCTGCTGGATGCCGGCCGAGGCCGCGCGTCCCTCGGCGGACTCGACCAGTACGCCGATGTCGATCTTGAGCTCTCGCTTTTGCGCAGCCGACAGGTCGGAGACGTGCAGGCCGAGCGCGTTCGGCGCCTGCGCCGGGGTCGGCTTCTTCGGTGTCGCGCGCGCGCCCGGGGTCTTTTCTTCCTGCAGTTCGACAATGCTCACCGGCAGCTCGAGCTGGCTGCCGCGGCGCCACACGGTGACGGTGGCGCGGCTGCCGACGGCGGTGCCGCCGACCTGGCGCGGCAGGTCGGAACTCTTCTCGATATCCTTGCCGTTGAATTTCAGGATGATGTCGCCGACCTTGACGCCGGCCTTTTCCGCCGGACCGCCCGGCTCGACCATCGCCACCTCGGCGCCACGCGCACGGCCCAGGCCCAGCGATTCGGCGACGTCGCGCGTGACTTCGCTGATCTGCACGCCCAGGCGTCCGCGCGTGACCTTGCCGCTCTTCTTGATCTGGTCGGTAACGCGCAGCACTTCGTCGATCGGCACCGCGAACGAGATGCCGTTGAAGGCGCCGGACAGCGTCGCGATCTGGGAATTGATGCCGATCACTTCGCCGCGCATGTTGATCAGCGGACCGCCCGAGTTGCCCGGGTTGACCGCCACGTCGCTCTGGATCAACGGCAGGTATTCGCCGGTATCGCGCTGCTTGGCCGAGATGATGCCGGCCGTGACCGTGTTCTCCAGGTTGAACGGCGACCCGATCGCGATCACCCATTCGCCGACGCGGATTTTCTCGGAATCGCCCATGAGCAGGCTCGGCAGGTTGCGCGCGTCGACCTTCAGCACGGCGACGTCGCTGCGGCGGTCGGCGCCCAGCACCTTGGCCTTGAATTCGCGGCGGTCGGTCAGCGTGACCGTGACTTCGTCGGCACCCTCGACCACGTGGGCATTGGTCAGCACATAGCCGTCGTCGGAAATGATGAAGCCGGAACCGACGCCGCGCTGCACCTGCTCTTCTTCCTGCTGCTGCGGCATGCCGCGGCGATTGTTGCCGCCGCCACGCGGCACCATCTGGCCGCCGAAGAAGCGGCGCAGGAATTCCTGCATTTCCTCGTCGCCGCCGGCGCCCTGGCCCTGGCCCTGGCGCACGCGTTCGGTGGTGCGGATGTTGACCACGGCCGGGCCCACCTTGTCGACCAGGTCGGCGAAATCAGGGAGGCCGGTGACGGCGGCAGTGACGGGCGCGGCGGCCAGGGCCGGATGCGACGTGAATCCCGCACCCGCGATCAGGAGGGCCGACAGGAGCGTACGGGCAGTTTTGCTTGTCATATTGTCATTCGACGTGGGTAGATGGTAATGATCGTCATGGTATGACAAAAAGGCACAGTTGTCGCGCAGGCACGAACCGGGGCAGGCGCAGCCTTGTGGGAAGGCCGCCTTCCGCTTGCGTGCGCGTCAGTGCGGCCGGCGCGTATCGCGGCGTGGACGGCGCAAGCTTGGGAGGTGGATCAGATGCTGGCGGTCGAGCCGTCCACCCTGCCGGTCGCGGCATCGGCCGGCTCGGGAGGGGTGGCTACGCGCTTGCCCGGTGCCGGCTCGACGGCCAGGCGCGCCGCCAGGCGCGCGCTGAAACCGGGCGACAGGTCGGCGGTGGCCTCGGCGCGCAGGATGTCGCCGATGCGGTGGTAAAGGTCCCAGGCCTGGCGACCGTCGGGCGTGTCCAGGGCGACCAGCGCCAGTTCCTGGTCGGCATCGCGGATCTCGCCGTCGCTCAGGGCTGAGATATGCTCGCGGTTTTTTTTGTTGGTGTCCATCGTGGTTCCATCAGGTCCGGGTCATCACTGTCGATCATCGCTACCGGGAACTTCCAAAAACCTGCTGCCTTCGCTGCCTGCCGTACGCCCTCGAGCCAGTGTACAGCTGCGCTCGCTAGATGTGTGATTCAACGGCGCTTGTCGGCGGGCATGTCGAGCAGAGGCCTCAACTTCTCGGCGATGACTTCGCGCGCCCGGAAAATCCGGCTGCGCACCGTACCGATTGGACACGCCATCACTTCGGAGATTTCTTCGTAGCTCAAACCTTCGATTTCGCGCAGGACGATCGCTGTCCTCAATTCGAGCGGCAGCGCTTCCATCGCGGAGTTCACCGTGTACGCGATCTGCTTGCTTGCCAACACCGATTCCGGCGTGTTGATGTCGCGCAAGCTGTCCGCGTCGTCAAATCCTTCGGCACGCTCGGCATCGGTCTCGGTCGAGGTCGGTGCCCGCCTGCCTTGCGTAACCAGAAAATTCTTTGCTGTGTTGATGCCGATCCGGTACAACCACGTATAAAAAGCAGAGTCGCCGCGGAAATGGCGCAGCGCGCGAAACGCCTTGATGAAGGTTTCCTGCACCACGTCTTCCGCCTCGGCCGGGTCGTGCACGAGGCGCGACACCAGCCGCATCAGGCGGCGCTGGTATTTCGACACGAGCAGGTCGAACGCACGGCGATCGCCAGCCTGGACGCGCTCAACCAGCAGTTGATCACACTCGCGTTCGGTCGTCACTGAGCAGGCCTCGTTTTGCATGCTTGGTTTGCCGCAGCGCCGCCCTCACCCTTCTGAGTTGGCCCGCTGCAATAAGTTCATCGAATTTTGTCGAATCCTTCGCCACCGCAACGCCGCCCGATCACGGCGAGCGCCACCGCCAGGGTGCGCCACGCCGCCGGGTCGACGCTGTCGCGCCAGACCGGCAGCACGCCGGCCGCCGCGCCCGGTCTGTCCGCGGTTCGGTAACGCAGCAGCGCCAGCATCGGCCAGTGCACCGAACCCGGTAGCAGAGTCACCGGCTGCGCGGCCATCGGCACGCCGGTCGCAGGCCCGGTGACACCCACATCCTGTTGTACCGTCACGCGTAGTTCGCCAGTTCCAGAAATATCAATCCGGTGCGTCTTTGGACGGCGCGCCGCACCCAGCATCAGCGTGAGCGCGCTGCCCGCCAGCACGGGTGCCAGCCAGTACGCGCCGGGGAAACGTGCAGGCGCACCGATGCCGACGGCAAGCGCAGCCGCGCACTGCCCCAAGCCGCACCCCAGCAGCAACAGCCTGTGTACGCGCGACGGCCTGACGATGACGGAAAGCGCGATCGACATGGATGGATGGAAAGGGTGGCCAGAAAAGACAAACGCCCGCTCCTTTGACAGGAACGGGCGTTCATAGTTCGGACTTTCAGTCTTTACTTAGATCTTGGCAAAGACCAGCGATCCATTAGTACCGCCGAAGCCGAACGAATTTTTCACCGCATAATCAATCTTCAGGTCCCGCGCCGTGTTGGCGCAGAAGTCCAGGTCGCATTCCGGATCCTGGTTGAAGATATTGATCGTCGGCGGCGACACCTGGTTGTGGATCGCAAGCACCGTAAACACCGACTCCAGACCGCCGGCGCCGCCCAGCAGGTGGCCGGTCATCGACTTGGTGGAGTTGACGATCAGCTTGTTCGCATGATCGCCGAAGGTGCGCTTGATGCCCTTGACTTCCGCGACGTCGCCGACCGGGGTCGAGGTGCCGTGCGCATTCACATACTGCACCTGGTCCGGGTTGATGCCGGCATACTGCATCGCCGACACCATGCAGCGCGAGGCGCCACTGCCGTCTTCGAGCGGCGCGGTGATGTGATTCGCATCCGCGCTCATGCCGAAGCCGACGACTTCCGCATAGATCTTGGCGCCGCGCGCCTTGGCATGTTCGTACTCCTCGAGCACCATGACACCGGCACCCTCGCCCAGCACGAAGCCGTCGCGGTCGCGGTCCCATGGACGCGACGCGGTGGACGGATCGTCGTTGCGCGACGACAGCGCACGTGCCGAGGCGAAGCCGCCCAGGCCCAGCGGCGACACGGTCGATTCCGCACCGCCGGCGACCATCACGTCGGCATCGCCATACTCGATCAGGCGCGCGGCCTGGCCGATGCAGTGCAGGCCGGTGGTGCAGGCGGTCACGATCGCCAGGTTCGGACCGCGCAAGCCGAACTTGATCGACAAGTCACCCGAGATCATGTTGATGATCGAGGCCGGCACGAAGAACGGCGAAATGCGGCGCGGGCCGCGGCTGTCGTATTCCGCCTTGGTCTCTTCGATCATCGGCAGACCGCCGATGCCCGAGCCCACGACCACGCCGATACGGTCAGCATTTTCCTCGGTGACTTCGATCCCCGAATCCTGCAGCGCCTGGATGCCTGCGGCCATGCCGAAATGGATGAAGGTATCCATGTGGCGACCTTCCTTGCCCGGCAGGTAATCCTCGACGTTGAAGTTCTTCACTTCGCCCGCGAAACGGGTCGAAAAGGGCGTAGCATCGAACCTGGTGATATTGGCAATGCCCGACTTGCCCGCCAGTGCTGCCTCCCACGCCTCGGCAATGGTATTGCCGATCGGGGAGATGCAACCCAGGCCGGTAACAACGACACGACGGTTGCGTGAACTCAAGCGTTTCTCCTGAAATCCTTAATACTCAGGCCAATTAGGCCTTGACGTGCGCCTGGGCGTATTCGATAGCCTGGCGAACGGTGGTGATCTTTTCAGCCTGTTCGTCCGGGATTTCCATTTCGAATTCGTCTTCCAGTGCCATCACCAGTTCAACGGTATCCAGGGAATCTGCGCCCAGGTCGTCAACGAACGAGGAATCGATTTTGATGTCGGCTTCTGCAACACCCAGTTGCTCAGCGACGATTTTTTTAACGCGTTGTTCGATATCCGACATGTTATGGCTCCATTAGGTATGTGTTGCGGAAAGTGCGCGCATTTTATCAGGGTTTGCGCGTTGAAAAACTATTTTCAGCGTCTGACGCTAATTCGGCTGAAACTACTGCTAACTGCTGAGATTTTCAATTCATGTACATGCCGCCGTTGACGTGCAGCGTGGTACCCGTAATGTAAGCGGCCTGCGGGCCGGCCAGGAAGGCCACCGCCTGGGCGATGTCTTCCGGCTGGCCGAGGCGGCCCAGCGGGATCTGGGTCAGCAGCGCTTCGTGCTGGCCTTCGCCCAGGCCCTTGGTCATGTCGGTGTCGATGAAGCCCGGCGCCACGCAGTTGACGGTGATGTTACGGCTGCCGATCTCGCGCGCCAGCGCCCGGCTCATGCCGGCCACGCCGGCCTTGGCGGCGGCGTAGTTCATCTGGCCCGGGTTGCCGGACGAGCCGACCACCGAGGTGATGTTGATGATGCGGCCCTGCTTGGCCTTCATCATGCCGCGCAGCACGGCGCGCGACAGGCGGCCGACGGCGGTCAGGTTGGTGGCGATCACGCTGTCCCACTCTTCGTCTTTCATGCGCATCGCCAATTGATCTTGGGTGATGCCGGCATTGTTGACCAGGATGCCGATGCTGCCGACGCTCTTGGTGACGTCGTCGATGACGGCGCCGCACTGGGCGGCGTCGGTGACGTTCAGCATCACGCCCTTGCCGCCGAACTCGGCGAGATAGACGCTGATGGCTTCGGCGCCGGATTCGGTGGTGGCGGTACCGACCACTTTGGCGCCCTGGCGTGCCAGCTCGAGGGCGATGGCCTTGCCGATGCCGCGCGAGGCGCCGGTGACGAGGGCAACTTGGTTTTGCAGGTTCATTCCATTCCTTTTTTTATTTGTCTTTATATTAGACCTTGAGCGCCGCCAGCACGCGTTCGAGCGATGCCTGGTCGATTAGCGCCTCGCCGGCCAGCACCGGGTCGATACGCTTGGCCATGCCGATCAGCGTCTTGCTCGGTGCGCATTCGATGACCTGGGTCACGCCATCAAGAGCCATCTTCTGCATGGTCTCGACCCAGCGCACCGGACCGGCGGCCTGGCGCACCAGCGCATCCTTGATCGCGGCCGGATCGTTCAGGATAGCCACGTCGACGTTGTTGATCAAGTCGATCCGCGGTGCGGCGAAATCCAGCTTGTCCATGTACTCGCGCAAACGGTCCGATGCCGGCTTCAGCAGCGACGAGTGGAATGGCGCCGATACCGACAGCTTCATGGCGCGCTTGGCGCCCTTGGCCTTGGCGATCTCACAGGCGCGGTCGATCGCGGCGCTGTGGCCGGCGATCACGGTCTGGGTCGGTTCGTTGAAATTCACGGCTTCGACCACGTCGCCCTGGGCGGCTTCCGCGCACACGGCTTTGACGTCATCGGCCGGCAGGCCAAGGATGACGGCCATGCCGCCCTGCCCGACCGGCACCGCATCCTGCATCGATTGCGCGCGGAAGCGCACCAGCGGCACCGCATCCTTGAACTGGATGACGCCGGCGGCGACCAGTGCCGAGTATTCGCCCAGGCTGTGGCCGGCGACCAGGTCCGGTACCGGACCGCCGGCGGCGATCCAGGCGCGATACACGGCCACGGCCGCGGTCAGCATCACCGGCTGGGTGTTGGTGGTCAGGTCCAGCGCTTCCTTCGGGCCTTCGGCGATCAGTTTGCCGAGGTCCAGGCCCAGGGCGTCGGATGCTTCGGCGACGGTCTGCTCGACGGTCGGGTTGCCGGCGAAGCCGTTCAGCATGCCGACGGCCTGGGCACCCTGGCCCGTGAAGAGAAATGCAAACTTGCTCATTATTTTTGTACTCCCTGCTGTTTTGGGGGGAATCGACAACCGCAGCGAGCGGAAGAAGTTTCGTCCGGGACGCGCAGTCCGGGACGCGCAGTCCGAGAAGCGCAGCCGTACTTGAGTACGGCGAGCATCGCAGGCCTTGGCGGCCCCGGCGAAATTCGACGCGCAGTAGGTTTGCGATCCCCTCTAGATTACATGCGCGCCAGGACGGCGCCCCAGGTAAAGCCGCCGCCCACGCCTTCCATCATGATGGTGTGGCCCGGCTGGATGCGGCCGTCGCGCACCGCCTGGTCGAGTGCCAGCGGGATCGAGGCGGCCGAGGTATTGCCGTGTTCGTTAACGGTGACGACCATCTTCTCGATCGGCAGCCCCAGCTTCTTGGCGGTGCCGGTCATGATGCGCAGGTTGGCCTGGTGCGGGATCAGCCAGTCGATTGCGCTCGACGGCAGCTGGGCCTGGGCGAGCGCCTCGTTGGCGACCTTTTCGAGCACTGTCACGGCCAGCTTGAACACCGCCGGGCCGTCCATGTACAGGAATTTCTCGCCTTCGATGGCGGCATTGCTCGGATTGGTCGGGCCGCACAGGATATGGCCGTGGCTACCGTCGGCGTGCAGCTTGACCGCCAGCACGCCCGGCTCGTCGGATGCCGCCATCACCACCGCGCCGGCGCCGTCGCCGAACAGCACGCAGGTGGTGCGGTCGTTGAAGTCGAGGATGCGCGAAAACACTTCGGTGCCGATCACCAGCACCTTCTTCGCGTTGCCGGCCTTGATGAAGGCGTCGGCGGTCGACATCGCGTAGACGAAGCCGCTGCAGACGGCGGCGACGTCGAAGGCGGCGCCGTTGTTGCGGATGCCGAGCTTGTTCTGCACGATGCACGCGGTGCTCGGGAAATTGCCGTAGAAGTCGGGCGTCGAGGTCGCGACGATGATCAGGTCGATGTCGTCGGGCACCAGGCCGGCCGCGTCGAGCGCTTGCCGGCCGGCTTTCACCGCCAGGTCCGAGGCGTTCTCGTCGGCCGCGGCGAAGTGGCGCGCCGAGATGCCGCTGCGGCTGAGGATCCACTCGTCCGAGGTCTCGACGCCCTTGGCTGCGAGCCGGGCCGCCAGTTCGTCGTTGGTCACACGCTGGGCAGGCAGATAGCTGCCGGTGCCGATGATTTTGCTGTACACAGTCATTGCTTGGCCTGCTGAAGGGTTGAGCCTGGCGCTTCCGGGTCAGGGCTTTGCGGCATCAACTCGTGGATCATGGTCGAGAGTTGATCTTGCACATTATATTTTGCCGCGTCAAAAGCGCGGCGGATAGCCCATTCGTAGGCGTACGCATTGGCACCGCCATGGCTCTTGAAGACCAGGCCTTTCAGGCCCAGCAGGCCGGCGCCATTGTAGCTTTCGGGATTCAGCTTCTTCAGCGATTTACGGGCGATCAGCGC
>JAKOOD010000364.1 GCA_022701635.1 Burkholderiaceae bacterium
ACCTGGGAGACCGCGACGCTGACGCTCAAGATGATCGGCAAGATGATTGTCGGCGAAGCGTCCTTAAAGAATGTAACAGGCCCGATCACCATCGCCAAGGTCGCGAACCAGGCCGCGAGCTACGGCGTAGAGCCATTTCTGGAGTTTATTGCCTTTGTCAGTATCAGTCTTGGCATAATGAATCTGTTACCAATTCCCATTCTGGATGGTGGCCATTTGCTGTATTATTCGCTGGAAGTTTTGACCGGACGCCCCTTGTCCGAGCGCTTCGCCGAGATGGCGCAGCGGGTTGGGGCGGGCCTGCTGTTCATGCTGATGGCGCTTGCCGTCTTCAACGACCTGGTGCGGCCGCTTTGAAACGGGACATCGATACGGGTTCCCCACCTCGAGGCGGCATAAGCGCGGGCGCAGAACATGTACCTTGTCCAACCGGGCACCTTGAAAAACCGTCGCGCAGGCGGTTTTACTCGTGCCCATGACTGACCCATTGATTTTGCCAATGAAATTACATCCTGATCGTCTTGCCTTGCCTTTCACCCGTCGACTGATCGGCGCCGCCGTGCTGGCCTTCTGTTCCGGCCATGCCCTGGCCGTGGCGCCGTTCGTCGTCAAGGACATCCGGGTCGAAGGCATACAGCGGACCGAGGCAGGCACGGTGTTCAGCTACCTGCCGGTGCGCGTGGGCGAGACCTTCGACGACGACAAGGGCACCGCGGCGATCAAGGCCCTGTACGCGACCGGCTTCTTCAAGGACGTGCGCCTCGAGGAAGAAAAAGGCGTGCTGGTGGTGCTGGTCGAGGAGCGCCCGGCCATCAACACGGTGGACTTCACCGGTACCAAGGAATTCGAGAAGGACATGCTGGTCAAGGCGCTGAAGGACATCGGCGTCGGCGAGACCAAGATCTTCGACAAGGCCTCGGTCGACCGCGCCGAGCAGGAGCTCAAGCGCCAGTACCTGTCGCACGGCCTGTACGGCGTCAAGATCACCACCACCGTGACCCCGATCGAGCGCAACCGCGTGAACGTCATGTTCAACGTGGACGAGGGCGACGTCGCCAAGATCAAGGGCATCAACATCGTCGGCAACAAGGCCTTCAGCGACAAGGAACTGCGCCGGGTGCTGCAGCTGTCGACCTCGGGCTGGCTGACCTGGTACTCGAAGGCCGACCAGTACTCGAAGCAGAAGCTGACCGGCGACCTGGAAAACATCAAGTCCTTCTACCTGAACCGCGGCTACCTCGAGGTGGCGGTCGATTCGACCCAGGTCGCGATCACGCCGGACAAGAAGGACATCTACCTCACCATCAACATCACCGAAGGCGAGAAGTACACCGTCAAGGGCATCAAGATGGATGGCGAGATGTTCGGCCGCGAGCAGGAACTGCGCAACCTGATCCTGCTGCAGCCGGGTGCGACCTTCTCGGGCGAACTGCTGGAAGCCTCGAACAAGCGTATTTCCGACCGCCTGGCGAGCTTCGGCTACGCCTTCGCCAACGTCACCGGCAACCCGGAAGTCGACCAGGCCAAGCGCGAAGTCACCTTCACCTTCTTCGTCGATCCGGGCAAGCGCGCCTACGTGCGCCACATGACGATCTCGGGCAACACCGTCACCCGCGACGAAGTGATCCGCCGCGAATTCCGCCAGTTCGAGAGCTCGTGGTACGACCCGAACCGCGTGAAGATGTCGCGCGACCGCGTCGACCGTCTCGGCTACTTCAAGGACGTGACGGTGGAGACCCCGGAATCGCAGGGCACCACCGACCAGGTCGACGTCAACATCGCCGTCACCGAACGCCCGACCGGTAACTTCATGGTCGGCGGCGCGTTCTCGCAGGCCGAGAAGTTCACCTTCACGGCGTCGATCACGCAGGCCAACTTCGCCGGCAGCGGCAATACGATCGGCCTCGAGCTGAATACGGGTAAATACAACCGCACGATCTCGGTCGCGCAGACCAACCCGTACTTCACCGACGAAGGCATCTCGCGCGCGTTCCAGGTCTACCTGCGCACCTCGCGTCCGCCGGCACTGAACATCGGTTCGTACACGGTGCGCCAGCAGGGCGCCAACATGACCTTCGGCGTGCCGTTCTCGGAAAACGACACGGTCTACTTCGGCGCCGGCCTCGAGCGCACCAAGCTCGAAACCGACACCAGCTCGCCGACCCTGTACAAGACCTTCGTGGCGCAGAACGGCGGCCCGTCGAGCGGTATCGGCACCGCGACCACCAATGCGATCCCGCTGACCGTGGCGTGGGGCCGCGACTCGCGCGACAGCACGGTGACCCCGACCCGCGGCCGCTACCAGCGCGCCAACCTCGAGGTCGACCTGTTCGGCGACGCCAAGTACTACCGCGCGATCTACGAACACCAGTGGTACCGTCCGATCACGCGCTGGATGACGCTGGCGCTGAAGGGCGAGCTCGACTACGGCTCGGGCATCGGCAGCCACGCCTACCCGGTCTTCAAGAACTTCTACGGCGGCGGTATCGGTTCGGTGCGCGGCTACGAGAGTTCGTCGCTGGGTATCGTCGACCCGTACACGCTGGACGCGCTGGGCGGCGCCAAGCGCATCATCGGCAACGCCGAGCTGCAGTTCCCGTTCCCGGGCAGCGGCACCGACCGCAGCCTGCGCTGGTTCACCTTCGCCGACGGCGGCCAGGTGTACCAGGAAGGCCAGAAGATGCGCGCCTCGGAGCTGCGCTACTCGGCAGGTATCGGCCTGTCGTGGATTTCCCCGGTGGGACCGCTCAAGTTGAGTTATGCTAAGCCCTTGAATGCCAAGCCGGGCGACCGCCTGGAACGCTTCCAGTTCCAGATGGGTACCGGCTTCTGACCGGGAGTGTTATGTTTAAGATCGTGAAAGCCCCTTTGCCGAGGCGTCTGTTGATGATGGCCGCCGTATGCGCCCTCGCCGCGGCGGGCGCGCAGGTACAGGCGCAGGGGCAGGCTGCCGTGGGCCGTATCGGTTTCGTCTACACCGAAAGGCTGATGACGGAATCGAAGCTGGCCAAGGCGGCCGACGCCAAGATGCAGGCCGAGTTCTCGAAGCGCCAGAAGCAGGTCGACGACATGGCGCAGCGCTTCAAGAGCGCGCGCGAGAAGTTCGACGAAGAGGCGCCCAAGCTGACCGACATCGATCGCACCCGGCGTACGCGCGAGCTGCTCGACATGGAAAAAGACATGCAGCGCATGCAGCGCGAGTACAATGAGGACCTGTTCCAGCGCAAGAACGAAGAGCGCGCCGCGATCGCGCAAAAGGCGTTCAAGCTGATCGAGCAGGTCGCGGAGCAGGAACACCTCGACGTGGTGCTCCAGGAAGCCGTCTGGACCAGCCCGCGCATCGACATCACTGACAAGATTCTCAAGCTGCTCGACAAATAACTGGAAGGCGGCGTGCCGGTACCCTGGTCGGAACAGCATTGGGCTCCGACCTCGGGCCGGCATTATTTTTTTCGAAGAAGGAACGACCACATGGGCACTCGCCTGGGTGATTTGGTCGAACGCTTCGGCGGTCAGCTGGTAGGCGACCCGAACCTCGAGGTTCAGGGCATCGCACCGCTCGACAGCGCCGGCGCTTCGCACATCAGTTTTCTCAGCAACAGCAAATTGCGGGCACTGGCCGCGCAGAGCGGGGCGGCCGCGCTGATCGTCGCGCCGCTCGACGACCAGACCGTGGCCGCCACCTACCAGGGCGCGCGCATCGTCACCACCAATCCCTACGCCTACTTCGCGCGCGCCGCCCAGTACTTCGCGGACCTCGACAAAGTGGCGCCCCCCTGCGGGGTCCACCCCAGCGCCGTGGTGCACGAGAACGCACAGGTGGACCCGAGCGCCCACGTCGGCCCCAACGCGGTAATCGAAGCCGGCGCCATCGTCGGCGCGGGCGTGGTGATCGGCGCCGGCTGCTTCGTCGGCCGCGACGCCGAGATCGGCGCAGACACCGAACTGTTTGCCAACGTGACCTTCCACGCCGGTTGCAAGATCGGCAAGCGCGGCATCCTGCACTCGGGTGCCGTGATCGGCACCGACGGCTTCGGCTTCGCGCGCGAAAACGGCGTGTACATCAAGATCCCGCAGACCGGGCGCGTCCTGATGGGCGACGACGTCGACATCGGCGCCAACACCACGGTCGACCGCGGCGCCATGGCCGACACCGTCATCGAGGATGGCGTCAAGCTCGACAACCAGATCCAGATCGGCCACAACTGCCATATCGGCGCCAATACGGCGATGGCGGGCTGCGTGGGGGTAGCCGGCAGCGCCAGGATCGGCAAGAATTGCACCTTCGGCGGCGCAGCGATGGTGCTGGGCCACCTGGAAATCGCCGACAACGTCCACATTTCCTCGGGCACGATGGTATCGCGCTCGGTGCTGGAGCCGGGGCAATACACCGGCTTCTACCCGATGGCCAAGAATGCGGAATGGGAAAAGAGCGCGGCGATCGTGCGCAACCTGAACACGATGCGCGAGAAAATGCGGACGCTGGAAAAACAGATCAAACAACTGACGGAAGCTACAGAACAAAAATGACGACTGAACAGACCAAGACCGCATCGAAGATCCTGGGCATCAACGAGATCAAGGAATACCTGCCGCACCGCTACCCGCTGCTGCTGGTGGACCGCGTGGTCGACTACGAAATCGGCAAGACCATCACCGCCATCAAGAACGTCACCGTCAACGAGGAATTCTTCAACGGCCACTTCCCGCACAAGCCGGTGATGCCGGGCGTGCTGATGATCGAGGCGCTGGCCCAGACCGCCGCCATCCTGTCGTTCATGACCATGAACGTGAAACCGGACGAGAATTCGGTGGTCTACTTCGTCGGCATCGACAACGCCCGCTTCAAGCGCCCGGTCGAGCCGGGCGACCAGCTCGTCATGACCGTCGAGATCGTGCGCACCTCGCGCGGCATCTGGAAGTACAAGGCCACCGCCAGCGTCGACGGCAAGGTGGCGGTGGAAGGTGACCTGATGTGCACCATCCGCGCCAATGAACCGGCGAACGGCGCCGCAGCGGGGCAGTAATGAGCAAGATCCACCCAAGCGCGATCGTCGATCCCAAGGCCGAGCTGGACAGCTCGGTCGAGGTCGGCCCGTATTCCATCGTCGGTGCCGACGTGCGCATCGGCGCCGGCACCCGCGTCGGACCGCACGTGGTCATCGAGGGACACACGACGATCGGCAAGGACAACCACATCTTCCAGTTCGCGTCCCTCGGTGCCCAGCCGCAGGACAAGAAGTGGGCCGGCGAGCCGACCCGCCTGGTGATCGGCGACCGCAACACGATCCGCGAATTCTGTACCTTCAATACCGGTACGACGCAGGACGAAGGCGTGACCTCGCTCGGCGACGACAACTGGATGTCGGCCTACACCCACCTGGCGCACGATTGCCGCGTCGGCAGCAACACGATCTTCTCGAACAACGCCCAGCTGGCCGGCCACGTCCACGTGGGCGACTGGGCGATCCTGTCGGGCTACTGCGGTGTGCACCAGTTCTGCAAGATCGGCGAGCATGCCTTCATCGGCATGTACACCAGCCTGACCCAGGACGTGCCGCCGTTCGTGCTGGTCTCGGGCAATCCGGCCGAGGCCCACGGCATCAACATCGAAGGCCTGAAGCGCCGCGGGTTTACGCGCGAGCAGATCAACGGCCTGCGCGCCGCCTACAAGCACATCTACCGCTCCGGCCTGACGCTGGAAGAGGCCAAGGCCAAGCTGGCGGAAGAGGAAGCCGCCGCCGGCGCGGTGGAAACCGGCGCCGCGCCCTACATCCGCGCGATGCGCGACTTCCTCGGCACCAGCAGCCGTGGCATCGTCCGCTGACGTGCCGGGCCGGACTTCACTGGCCCTGGTGGCCGGCGAAGTCTCCGGCGACATGCTGGCCGCCCGGCTGATGGCCGGCCTGCAGCCGCGCCTGCCCGGCGTGGCCTTCAGCGGCATCGGCGGCCCGCGCATGCACGAGCACGGCCTGGTGTCCGACGTGGCGATGGAAACCCTCACCGTGCGCGGCCTGCTGCCGGTGCTGCTGCGCTATCGCGAACTGAAAGGCATCCAGAACACGCTGCGCGACCGCCTGCTGGCCGAGCGGCCGGCCGCCTTCATCGGCGCCGACTATCCCGGTTTCAACCTCGGCCTGGAAGAGCAGCTGCGCAGCGCCGGCATCCCGACCGTGCACTTCGTCGGGCCGCAGATCTGGGCCTGGCGCGGCGGCCGCATCAAGAAGATCCAGCGCGCGGTATCGCACATGCTGCTGATCTTCCCGTTCGAGGAAGCGCTGTACCGCGCCGCCGGCGTGCCGGCCACCTACATCGGCCACCCGCTGGCGGAACAGATCCCGCTGCAGCCGGACGTGGCCGCTGCGCGGCGCAGTCTCGGCATCCCGCAAGATGCGAAGGTGGTCACCGTCATGCCGGGCAGCCGCATGTCGGAGATCAAGTACCTGACCGCGCCTTACCTGCGCACGGTGCAGCTGCTGGCGCGGCGCGATGGCAGCAACGGCGCGGTGCGTTTCATCGCGCCGATGGCGGGCGAGCGCCAAAAGGCGTATTTTACGCAGCTGAGGGACCAGGCCGGGCTGCAGGACGTGCCGCTGACGCTGGTGGATGGCCAGTCGCACGACTGCATCGCCGCCGCCGATGCGGTGCTGGCGGCATCCGGCACGGCGACGCTCGAGGTGGCGCTGTACAAGAAGCCGATGGTGATCGCGTACAAGGTGCTGCCGGCCGAATGGATGCTCATCCGCCACATGGGCTACCTGCCGTGGATCGGACTGCCGAACATCCTGGCGCGCGCGTTCGTGGTGCCGGAATTCCTGCAGCACGCGGCCACGCCGGAAGCGCTGGCGGACGCGCTCTGGGTCCAGCTGACCGACGAGAACAACCGGGTGCGCCTGCAGCAGCGCTTCCTGGACATGCATCACAGCCTGCTGCGCGACAGTGCCGGCCTGAGTGCCGACGCGGTGCTGAAGGTCATAGGTAAAGCACAATGAGAAAGAAGAAGTTCGATTTCTACCCGGGCCTCCCGGCGAAAAACCGCCCGTTCACGCTCGACGACCTCGTCTGCGGCGTGGACGAGGCCGGACGCGGTCCGCTGGCCGGGCCGGTGTATGCGGCCGCCGTGATCCTCGACCCCAGCCGGCCGATCGAGGGCTTGCGCGACTCCAAGAAGCTGACCGAGGCGCGGCGCGACGAGCTGGCCCCGATCATCAAGGAACACGCGCTGGCCTGGGCCATCGCCGAGTGCTCGCATCACGAGATCGACACCATCAACATCCTGCAGGCGACCATGCTGGCGATGCGGCGCGCGGTGGAAGCGCTGCACACGCTGCCGACCATCGCCCTGATCGACGGCAACCGCTGTCCGCAATTCACGGTGTCGACCATCCGCGCCCACGCGGTGGTCGAGGGCGACGACAAGGTGCATGCGATTTCGGCCGCCTCGATCCTGGCCAAGACCGCGCGCGACGCCGCCCTGGTCGCGCTGCATGCCGCCTACCCGGAATACGCATTCGACCAGCACAAGGGCTACTCGACCGCGCTGCACCTGGAACGCCTGCGCCTGCACGGCCCGTGCCCGGTGCACCGCCGCTCGTTTGCGCCGGTGCGCGCTCTCTTGCAACCTGACCTGCTCGAAAGCGCGGCCGCATGAAGACCATCAGTTCGCGCGACAATGCCTTTTACAAGGAACTCAAGGGGCTGGCTACCAGTTCGCAAGCACGGCGCAAGGCCGGCCAGAGCCTGCTCGACGGCGTCCACCTGTGCCAGAGCTGGCTGGACCTGAACGGCGCACCGCTGCACTGCGTGGTGTCGGAAGGGGCGCTGGCGAATCCGGAAGTCGCGGCCATCGTGGCGCGTACCGAGGCCGCGGGGGCGCCGGTGACGGCGCTGCCGGACGCGCTGTTCGGCGCCATCAGCCAGGTGGAGCACGGCGTCAACCTGGTGTTCCTGGTCGAGACGCCGCGCCCGCGCCAGCCTGCGGCCCTGACGCAATCGGCGGTGCTGCTGGACGGCGTGCAGGACCCGGGCAACGTCGGCTCGATCCTGAGGAGCGCCGGCGCGGCCGGCATCCGTCAGGTGTATTGCAGCGCCGGCACCGCCTTCTGCTGGTCGCCCAAGGTGCTGCGCGCCGCCATGGGCGCCCACTTCGTGCTGGAGATCTTCGAGAACGTCGACCTGGCGGCGCTGGTGCGTGGCGCCGCGGTGCCGGTGCTGGCCACCAGCGGCTATGCCAGCGAGCGCCTGTACGACATCGACCTGCGCCGGCCGGCGGCCTGGGTGCTCGGGCACGAAGGGCAGGGCGTGTCGGGCGAACTGCTGGACCTGGCCAGCCGCCGCGTGGCGGTACCGCATGCCGGGCAGGTCGAGTCGCTCAACGTGGCCGCCTGCGCCGCCGTGTGCTTCTTCGAACAGCTGCGCCAGCAACAACAAGGCTGAAGTAAGATCGCTGGGCATGGACTTGATGCACGGTTCAGGTTACGCTTCGTACTTGCACCTGTGAAATATTGACTCAAGATGGACACCGCCCACATGCCGCACCTGCCACCGCACTTGCCCAACCTGCACTTCCTGGTCGCGGAGGCGGACCCGGTCCAGCGCCGCGTCCTCGCCGACGCGCTCACCCAGCTCGGCGCCAGCCGCGTCACCGAAGTGCCGGACGCCCCGATGGCGCTGCGCACGCTGCAGGCGGGCTTCAGCCCGAAGATCGACGTCGCCATCCTCGACCTCGGCCTGGGCGGCATGGACGGCATGGAACTGCTGCGGGCGATCGCCGGCTTGGGCTCCAGCGTGCGCCTGATCGTCACCGGCGCCCAGCCGCCCGGGGTGCTGTTCTCGGTCGAGACGCTGGTGCAGGCGCACGGTGTCGACCTGCTGGGCACCATCGCCAAGCCCGTGAACGCGGCCAAGCTCAAGGCGCTGCTCGACAATTACCAGCCGCTCCGGCACGCAAGCGCGGCGGCGGCGAAGCCTGTTGCCCATCCCAGTTTCAGCTTCGCCGAGGTCGGTGTCGGGCTGCAGCGGCGCGAATTCGAACCCTTCTTCCAGCCCAAGATCGAGTTGGCAACCGGCCAGGTGACGGGCCTGGAAACCTTTGCGCGCTGGCGCCATCCCGAGCACGGCGTGCTGGGCCCGGCCGCCTTCATCGATGCCCTCGAACAGAACGGCCGCGTCGACTTCCTCGACTGGAGCATGATCGAGCTGTCGGTCGAGCACTGCCGCCGTTTCCACGACCAGGGCATCCCGATCTCGATCTCGCTGAACCTGGCGCCGGCCACGCTGGCCCAGCCCGACTTCGTGCGCCAGATCGGCGCCTGCATGAAGCGCCACGGCGTGCTGCCGGACTACCTGACCTTCGAGATGACCGAATCGGCGATCCTCGACTTCGACGTCGATTTCATCGAACGCCTGGTGCGGCTGCGCATGATGGGCTTCGGGCTGGCGATCGACGACTACGGCACCGGGCGCTCGAACTTGCAGCTGCTGGCGCGGATTCCGTTCTCGGAGCTGAAGATCGACCGCTCCTTCGTCGACGGGGCGTCCAAGAAGCGGCCGCTGGGCACGGTGCTGAAATCCTGCCTGGGACTGGCGAACAGCCTCGATCGCATGTCGTGCGCGGTCGGGGTGGAGACGCGCCAGGACTGGGATTTCCTGCAGGGGCTGGGGTGCACGTATGCGCAGGGGTACCATATTGCCAATCCGATGGAGGCGGCGGCTTTCCCCGGGTGGCTGGAAGACTGGCGCCAGTTCTTCTAAGGATCAGAGACGGGTTCTGACCCCTCCTAATACTCCCGCCGATCCGGCTTGATCTCCTGGAGAATCGTCGTCGAAATCTCCTCGATCGACTTGGTCGTCGACGACAGCCAGCGGATCCCCTCGCGCTTCATCAGCATCTCGGCCTCGTTCACCTCGTAGCGGCAATTCTCGATCGACGCGTATTTGCTGCCCGCGCGCCGTTCGTTGCGGATCTCGGCCAGGCGCTCGGGCGTGATGGTCAATCCGAACAGCTTGTGCTTGAACTGCGGCAGCGCCGAGGGCAACCTGCCGCGCTCGAAATCGTCCGGAATCAGGGGATAGTTGGCGGCCTTGATCCCGTACTGCATCGCCAGGTAGAGGCTGGTCGGGGTCTTGCCCGAGCGCGACACGCCGACCAGGATCACGTCGGCGTCGGCCAGGTTCTTGTGCGACTGGCCGTCGTCGTGCGCCAGCGAGAAGTTGATCGCTTCGATGCGGTTCTTGTATTCCTCGGTGTCGACCACGTTGTGGATGCGCCCGATGGTGTGGGTCGACTTCACCTGCAATTCCTGCTCGAGCGGCGCGACGAAGGTCTGGAACAGGTCCATGTGCATGCCCTGCGCGGCCCGGATCACGCTCGACAGGTCGTGCTTGACCAGGGTCGAGAACACGATCGGGCGCTGGTTGTCGCTCAGGGCCACCTCGTTGATGCGGCGCGCCGCCTCGTGCGCCTTCTCGATGGTGTCGATGAAGGGCAGGCGAATCTGGCGGAAGCGCATCTCGAACTGGCTCAGCACCGCGTGGCCGAAGGTTTCGGCCGTGATGCCGGTGCCGTCGGACACGAAGAAGACGGTACGCGGGATGGTCGGCGTCGCTGGGGTGCTCTCTGAAGTCATGGTAATTTTTTGATAAGATAATAACAAAGTTGCAGTCACCGCACAGTGTGCCGGGCGCACACGCGGTAAAATGCTCTGCAACGAATATTGGGTTCGGCTCTGCACGCGAAGAATAACAAAGAATAAGAATAAATCCCGCTTGCCAGCCAACCGCACAGATTTCCATCATCAAAGAAGGTGTTTTTATCATGACTAACCTGTCGACTGCAGCATTGGCAGTACCCGATCCACAAACCGGCGAGGGCGTGTACGTCGCGCCCTTCGAGCAGCTGCGCATGACCGACGTCGAGTCGGTCGGCGGCAAGAACGCCTCGCTCGGCGAAATGATCAGCCAGCTGGCCGAGGCCGGCGTGCGCGTGCCGGGCGGATTCGCCACCACGGCCGAAGCCTTCCGCGACTTCCTGCGCCACAGCGCCGACGGCGGCCCCTCGCTGGGCCAGCGCATCGAGCTGCGCCTGGAAAGCCTGGACGTCGACGACGTGCGCGCCCTGGCCGCGGCCGGCGCCGAGATCCGCGAGTGGATCTTCGCGACCCCGTTCCAGCCGCGCCTGGAACAGGAGATCCGCACATTCTACGAGCGCCTGGTGGCCGACTCCGAAACCGAGATGTCGTTCGCCGTACGCTCGTCGGCGACCGCCGAAGACTTGCCGGACGCCTCCTTCGCGGGCCAGCAGGAAACCTTCCTGAACGTGGTCGGCATCGACAACGTGCTCGAAGCCATGAAGCACGTGTTCGCCTCGCTGTACAACGACCGCGCGATCTCGTATCGCGTGCACAAAGGTTTCATCCACGCCGACGTGGCACTGTCGGCCGGCGTGCAGCGCATGGTACGTTCCGACACCGGCGCGGCCGGCGTGATGTTCACCATCGATACCGAGTCCGGCTTCAAGGACGTCGTCTTCGTCACCTCCAGCTATGGCCTGGGCGAGACCGTGGTGCAGGGCGCGGTCAACCCGGACGAGTTCTACGTCCACAAGCCGATGCTGGAGCAGGGCAAGAAGCCCGTCATCCGCAAGAACATCGGCTCCAAGCTGATCAAGATGGAATTCACCAAGGAAGCCAAGGCCGGCCGTTCGGTGCAGACCGTCGACGTGCCGATCGAACAGCGCAACCGCTACTCGCTGACCGACGACGAAGTCGTCGAGCTGGCCAAGTATGCCGTGATCATCGAGAAGCACTACGGCCGCCCGATGGACATCGAGTGGGGCAAGGACGGCCGCGACGGCAAGCTGTACATTTTGCAGGCGCGTCCGGAAACCGTGAAGTCGCAGCAGAAGGCGACCGATGCCCAGCAGCGCTTCCAGCTGAAGGGCACCGGTACCGTGCTGACCAGCGGCCGCGCGATCGGCCAGAAGATCGGTGCCGGCCCGGTGCGCGTCATCAGCGACCCGTCGGAAATGGAACGCGTGCAGCCGGGCGACGTGCTGGTCGCCGACATGACCGACCCCAACTGGGAACCGGTCATGAAGCGCGCCTCGGCGATCGTCACCAACCGCGGCGGCCGTACCTGCCACGCGGCGATCATCGCGCGTGAGCTGGGCGTGCCGGCCGTGGTCGGCTGCGGCGATGCCACCGACGTGCTGAAGGACGGCACCTTCGTCACCGTCTCGTGCGCCGAAGGCGACGAAGGCCGCATCTACGACGGCCTGCTCGAGACCGAAGTCACGGAAACCGTGCGCGGCGAACTGCCGCCGATCAAGACCAAGATCATGCTCAACGTCGGCAACCCGCAGCTGGCCTTCGACTTCCAGTCGGTGCCGAACGGCGGCGTCGGCCTGGCGCGTCTCGAATTCATCATCAACAACAACATCGGCGTGCACCCGAAGGCGATCCTCGAGTACCCGAACATCGACGCCGACCTGAAGAAGGCAGTGGAATCGGTGGCCCGCGGCCACGCCTCGCCGCGCGCCTTCTACGTCGACAAGCTGACCGAAGGCGTGGCGACCATCGCCGCCGCATTCTGGCCGAAGCCGGTCATCGTGCGCCTGTCCGACTTCAAGTCGAACGAGTACAAGAAGCTGATCGGCGGTTCGCGCTACGAGCCGGACGAGGAAAACCCGATGCTGGGCTTCCGCGGCGCCGCGCGCTACCTGGCCGAGGACTTCGCCGAGTCCTTCGAGATGGAATGCATGGCCATGAAGCGCGTCCGTGAAGAAATGGGCCTGACCAACGTCGAGATCATGATCCCGTTCGTGCGCACCCTGGGCCAGGCCGAGAAGGTCATCGGCCTGCTGGCCAAGTACGGCCTGAAGCGCGGCGAGAACGGCCTGCGCGTCATCATGATGTGCGAAGTGCCGTCCAACGCCATCCTGGCCGAGCAGTTCCTGCAGTACTTCGACGGCTTCTCGATCGGCTCCAACGACCTGACGCAGCTGACGCTGGGCCT
>JAKOOD010000370.1 GCA_022701635.1 Burkholderiaceae bacterium
TTATGTCCAGAAGCCTCGCAAACCTGCTGCGCGTTGCAGTTTTGGCGGGGCGCCTAGCCTTGCGATGCTCGCTGTACTCCTCGTACAGCTGCGCTTCTCAGCCTACGCGGCCCGGCCACAACTGCCGCCGCTCGCGACGGTTTTCGAAGCTTCTTTCTGTGCCGGCAAAAAAACGCACGGTCGTTCTCTATTGCTAAATATGATGCTATCGGGCAGCGCGCCCGATAGCAAGCATTTTTATAGCAATTGGAACACAGCGTCTAGTGAGAAGGGGTGGCGGCGGGCGACGTGGGGACGTCGCTGCGCTGCACCATCAGCGGCGTGGCCGGCAGTTGCGGCGCCAGCGCCTTGAGGATGCGGTGGCGATCCTTGCGGTCCAGCTCGGCCAGGCGCCTGACCGCCTTGTAGAAGTTCGGGAAGCTGTGATCGCGCTTGAGCATGGTGCGGAAAGCCGGCACGAAGTCTTCGTAGGTGGCGATCGACGCCAGGTGGGCGTTCGACAGCGGCTGCTCGAAGAAGCGGTCGTAGCCGGCATAGCCGCCCCAGCTGCCTTTCAAGACCTGGTACTCGTCCTTCAGGCCCTGGAACAGGCGCGCCTTGACCACCCGCTTCTCGGCGTCGCTGCGGTCGACGATGGCGTAGTTCTGCTCGAGCGCCTTACGGTACTTCAGCAGCAGCGCCAGGAAATCGTGCTTGCGGCTTTTATAGCGCGCATAGCCGTCGCGCATGGCCTGGTTGCCGAAGCGCGCCATCCAGCGCTCGACGCCCACCTCCTCCACCGTGCTGGCAAACGATTCGTTGAACTGGGAATCGCCGGGCGCGTATACCACCTGGTGCGCCAGCTCGTGGAAGATCATGCGCGCCAGCTCGGCATCGGGGTAGTTGATGAAGGTCGAGATCAGGGGGTCGCTGAACCAGCCAAGGGTCGAATACGCGGGCACGCCGCCGACTTCGACGTCGTTGCCTTCGGCCTTCAGCTCCCTGGCATAGGCGGTGGCCGCCTCCTTGCTGTAGTAGCCGCGGTAATTCACGCAGCCCGCCACCGGGAAGCACCACTCCAGCGGTTTCAGCGACAGCTCGGGCGTGGCGACCACGTTCCACAGCACGTATTGGCGCTTGAGGGCGGCGTAGTTCTTGTAGCTGTTGTTATCGGGTAAAGCCATTTCGCTAACAGCGAAACGGCGGATCTGGCGCGCCGTCTCGAGGCGGAGGCGCAGTCTGGAACTGGTGCCGGGGTCGGCGATCCAGTCGTCGATCGGACGGGCGTCCGACAGGAGTTCAAGCTGGCCTTGCGCCGCCTGTCCGTAGTAATTCAGCGTCGAGCAGCTGGCCAGCAGTCCGGCCGCCGTGCCGGCAAGCAGCATGGGGCGCAACCACGGGGTGATTCGCGATAAAAATGTCATGTCTCAGGGTCATGGTGCGCGGGTTCATGGTTCGACCTTTTCGACCTGCACCAGGGTGTCGTAAAAGGTGGGCGCCCGGCCCATGTCGGTCAGGCGCTGGCTGGTCACTTCGTTGACGTTCTTGCCGTCGCTGGCGAGCTTTTTCCACCAGATCGACAGGCCGACCACCAGGCCGGTCCGTGCTTTTGGGGTGACGCGGGCCCGCGCGACGAACGCGCCCCTGTCATTGAAGATACGCACCATGTCCTTGTCGGCGATGCGGCGCACGGCGGCGTCGTCGGGATGGATGTCCAGGTGCGGTTCACCTTCGGTGGCGCGCAGGCTCTGCACATTGACAAAGGTCGAGTTGAGGAAGTTCCTGGCCGGCGGCGAAATCATCGCCAACGGGTATTTCGCCGCCAGTTCGGGATTGGATGCGACGGATTCGTAGTTCGGAATATAGGCCGGCAGCGGATCGAGGCCGTCGGCCAGCATCGAGCTCGAGTAAAACTCGCACTTGCCGGACGGGGTCGGGAAACCGCCGTCGGCGAACGGCGCGGCCGGCATGTTCAGCTTGCTCCAGCCGGTGCGCTTGAGCGACTCCCAGTCGAAGTGGACGGCGCGCGCATCCTTGTTGTTGAAGGCCGTGGCCGCCATCTCGTCGTCGCTTTCCTGGAAGGCGGCGTCGGTAAAGCCCATGCGGCTGGCCAGCAGGCGGAAGATCTCGGTGTTCGGTTTCGATTCGCCCAGCGGCGCGATCGCCGCATTGTTGGCCATCATGTACAGGTGGCCGTAAGCCAGGTGGGCGTCGACGTGTTCCAGCTGGGTGGTGGCCGGCAGCACGATGTCGGCGTAGTCGGCGCTGTCGGTCAGGAAGTGCTCCAGCACCACCGTGAACAGGTCTTCGCGCTCGAAGCCGCGCTGCACCTTGGCCGAATCGGGCGCGATCGCCACCGGGTTGGCGTTGTAGACGATGACGGCTTCGATCTTCGGGCCGAAGCCGGGCGCGCTGTCGCGCAGCAGGTCGTCGCCGATGGTGTTCATGTTGATCGTGCGCGGCCGCGGCCCCTGCAGCAGGTCCGGGCGTTGCAGCGCCGCGCGATTGGCCGGGAACGAGCCCGAGGTCGACAGCTGGGCGCCGCCGGCCGCGTGGCGCCAGGCGCCGACCAGCGCCGGCAGGCAGGTGATGTTACGCACCGCCATGCCGCCGCCGCGCACCCGCTGCACGCCGTAGTTCAGGCGGATCGCCACTGGCTCGCCGCGCAGCGCGGTGCCGCCGTATTCGCGCGCCAGGTTGACCACTTCCTCGACACTGATGCCGCAGGTGGCGGCGGTGCGCTCCGGCGTCCATTCGGCCGCCCGCTCCTTCAGTTGCGCGAAGCCGACCGTGTGCCGCGCGATGTAGTCGTGGTCGAGCAAGTTTTCCTCGATCAGCACATGCATCAGGCCCAGCGCCAGCGCGGCGTCGGTGCCGGGCATCAGGGCGATATGCTGGTGGCATTTTTCCGCCGTCAGCGAGCGGTAGGGATCGATCGCGATCAGCTTGGCGCCGCGCCGCTTGGCTTCCTGCACGCGCATCCAGAAATGCAGGTTGGAGGCGATCGGATTGCCGCCCCAGATGACGATCAGTTTCGCGTCCTGGAACTGTTCGATGTCGGTGCCGATCGACCCGCCGACGGTGTATTTGTAGCCCGTGAAGCCGGCGGTCGCGCACACGGTGCGGTCCAGGAAGGAGGCGCCCAGCTTGTGGAAGAAACGCATCGCCATCGCCTCGCCCTGCACCAGGCCCATGGTGCCGCAATAGCTGTAGGGCAGGATCGCCTGCGGATCGCGGGCGGCGATCGGCTTCAGGCGAGCGGCGATCTCGTCCAGCGCCTGGTCCCAGCTGATCGGTTCGAACCGGCCTTCTCCCTTCTTGCCGACGCGGCGCAGCGGGGTCAGGATGCGGTCCGGATGATAGGTGCGGTCGATGTAGCGCGCTACCTTGGTGCACAGCACGCCGGCCGTGGTCGGATGGTCCGGATCGCCCTTGATCTCCGTCGCCACGCCATGTTCCACGGTCACGTGGATGGCGCAGGTATCGGGACAATCATGGGGGCAGGTGGCCCTGACAAGGGTCTTGGTCATCGCATCAATCCGGGAAAAACGTCGAGAATCCAATACTGTAAACGATTCCGGCAGCGCTTGTACGGGTGCTGGCCTTCGGCATTCGGGTCGGGCTAAAATAGGCTCGACCACGTATTGCCAGGCAGGCACCCAAGGGAGAAAAAGAATGCGACTTGTCGAACCTATCCTCGCTTTTCAAACCGAGCTCGAAACGATCCGGCGCGACATCCACGCCCACCCCGAGCTCTCCTACCAGGAACAGCGCACCGCCGACGTGGTCGCGCAGTGCCTGACCGACTGGGGCATCCCGGTCGTGCGCGGCCTCGGCGTGACCGGCGTGGTCGGCATCATCAAGAGCGGCACGTCCGACCGTGCGATCGGCCTGCGCGCCGACATGGACGCGCTGCCGATGCAAGAGCTCAACACATTTGAGCATGCGTCGCGCCACGCGGGCAAGATGCATGCATGCGGCCACGACGGCCATACGGCGATGTTGTTGGGCGCAGCCCACTATCTGTCGCAGAACCGCAACTTCGACGGCACTGTCTACCTGGTCTTCCAGCCGGCCGAGGAAGGCGGCGCCGGCGCCCGCCGCATGATCGAGGATGGGCTGTTCGACAAGTTCCCGATGGACGCGGTGTACGGCATGCACAACTGGCCGGGCATCAAGGCCGGCACCTTCGCCGTGGTGCCGGGGCCGATGATGGCTTCCAGTAACGAGTTCCGCGTGGTGGTGAAGGGTAAAGGCGCGCACGCGGCCCAGCCGCACCGCGGCATCGACCCGGTGATGGTGGCGGTGCAGATCGCGCAAGCCTGGCAGACCATCATCTCGCGCGAAAAGAACCCGCTCGACGCGGCCGTGCTGTCGATCACCCAGATCCACGCCGGCAGCGCCACCAACGTGATCCCGGACGAGGCCGTGCTGATCGGCACCGTGCGCACCTTCTCGACCGGCGTGCTGGACCTGATCGAGCGCCGCATGAACGAGATCGCGGGCGGCGTCGCCGCCGGTTTCGGCGCCGGCATCGATTTCACCTTCAAGCGTAATTACCCGCCGCTGGTCAACGATGCCGAAAAAACCGCGTTCGCGATCGAGGCGATGCGCGCGGTGGTGGGGCCGGACAACGTCAACGCCGCTGTGGAACCGACCATGGGGGCCGAGGATTTCGCCTTCATGCTGCAGGCCAAACCGGGCTGCTATGTCTTCATCGGCAATGGCGAAGGGGAACACCGCCTGGGCGGGCACGGACTCGGGCCTTGCCAGCTGCACAATGGCAGTTATGACTTCAACGACCAACTGCTGCCGATCGGGGCGAGTTACTGGGTGCGGCTGGTGGAAATGGGTCTGGCGGCGAAATAAAGTTTGCTCGTCATTCCCGCGAAAGCGGGAATCCATACTGAACAACAGACTTCGGTACTTCGGAAGTAACCCGAATGTTCAAAAATACGGGTTTCGGAAGCCCAGCATGGATTCCCGCCTGCGCGGGAATGACGTTCAAGCATCAGGCAATCGATCCGCACCGTTCCCCAAGCGCTTCCCCGGATTCATCCGCTCCAGCGCAATCAGCGCCGCCGCGTGATCGGCCCCCGCCAGCGCGGTCTCGATCGTCTCGTACTGCCGCGTCACCAAATCGGTGAGCGGCAGCCTCACCCCGGCCGCCGCGGCCGCCGCCAGCACGTTGCGCTGGTCCTTGATCTGGGTACTCACCTTCCCGCCCGGCACGAAATTCCGCTCCAGCATGCGCTGGCCATGCACCTCCAGCACGCGGCTGCCGGCAAAGCCGCCGCGGATCGCTTCACGCACGGCGCCGGCATCGGCGCCGGCCGCCTCGGCCAGCAGCAGCGCCTCGGCCACGATATGGATGGTGGCGCCGACGATCAGCTGGTTGCACATCTTCGCCACCTGGCCGCTGCCGGCCGGCCCCACGTGGCGGGGCTGGCCGAGCACCTGCAGCACCGGCGCGGCCTGGGCCACATCGTCCACGCCACCGCCGGCCATGATCGCCAGGGTGCCCTGCTCCGCACCCTGCACCCCGCCGGACACCGGCGCATCCACGAAACGGCAGCCGCGCGCCGCCAGCCGGGCGGCAAAGGCGAGCGCCTCGTCCTGGCGCGTCGAACTCATGTCGATCCACAGCGTACCGGGCGCCAGGTGCGCCAGCGCGGCGTCCAGCACGTGGCCGACCACCGGCCCCGCTTCCAGCATCGAGATCACGATATGCGCGTCCTGCACCGCCTCGGACAAGCTTGCGCAAGGCTGGGCGCCGGCATCGCGCAGTGCCGCCGCCTTGGCCGGGCTGCGGTTCCAGACGCGCAGCGGATAGCCGGCCCGGGCCAGCCGGGTCGCCATCGGCTTGCCCATCAGGCCGATGCCGAGAAATGTCAGTGTCGTGGAAGTCATTGCTGTCCTTAGTGGTAAAAACGTCATGTCGATTCTAACAATTGGTGAGTCGACCACGTAAAAAGCGCGGCACAGCTAAAATACCGGTATTCGCCGTACCCTCTTTTATTTCCACGGCGCTCATTCACAAAGGCATACAGAATATGGTTTCCGCTAAAAACATCGCGATGTCCCTCGCCGCCGTGGCCGCGCTGGCCGCTTCCCACGCCAGTTTTGCCGCAGACGAGTTCGGCGGCCTGGATTCGGTCGCGATCGAAGCCGGTGGCGGCGAGCACGTCCAGGTGGTGCGCTGGTCGGCCCAGAAGAACTGGAACAAGAACTGGTTCGCCCGCGGCGGCTACCACCTGTCCGGCTACTGGGATGCCAACGTCGCCTACTGGCGTGCCAACCGCTGGGACGACATCCAGGACAACCGCAAGAACCTGGCCGTGGTCGGCGTGACGCCGGTATTCCGTTGGGAAGCCGATGACAAGCTTGGCTTCTACGGCGAAGCCGGCATCGGCGCCAGCGTGTTCTCGAGCGTGTACACGAACACGCACCGCCAGCTGTCGACCGCATTCGAATTCGCCGACCACATCGGCGCCGGCTACGTGTTCGCGAACAAGTGGGACGTGGGCGTGCGCCTGCAGCACTACTCGAACGGCGGCATCAAGCATCCGAACGGCGGCGTCAACCTGGCGCTGCTGCGGGTGTCTTACGGCTTCTAAGAAGTAGCACCTGAAGACGTCGCTCCGGCCGGGGCGACGTCCCTCCGGCTCTGGCTTCCGGGTATCAAAAATCGGCGCCGCCCGATTTATGTAACAATCTGCTCAGGCGGCGCCTGCCCCGGGCGTCGCGACCGAACGCAGAATTGCGCAGATCCCGATGACCGACACCAGCACCGTCAAACGCTACCTCCCATGGCTGGTGGCGACTGCCCTGTTCATGGAGCAGCTCGACGCCACCATCCTCAATACCGCCATCCCCAGCATCGCCGCCAGCCTCGATGTCACGCCGCTGAGCCTGAAGTCCGTCGCCACCAGCTACATCCTCAGCCTGGCCGTCGGTATCCCGGTGAGCGGCTGGATGGCCGACCGCTTCGGCACGCGGCGCGTGTTCGCCACCGCCATCGCCGTCTTCACGCTGGCTTCGGTGCTGTGCGGGCTGTCGCTGAATGCCCCGATGATGGTGGCGGCGCGCCTGCTGCAGGGCCTGGGCGGGGCGATGATGATGCCGGTCGGGCGCCTGGCAATCATCCGCACCTTTCCCAAGAACGAGCTGCTGAAGGCGATGAATTTCGTGATCCTGCCGGCATTGATCGGGCCCCTGCTCGGCCCCACGGTCGGCGGCCTGATCGTGCACTGGCTGTCGTGGCGCGCGATCTTCTTCGTCAATGTGCCGGTCGGCCTGCTGGCGCTGTATTTCGTGCTGAACCACATGCCGGACTACCGCGGCGCCGAGACGCGTCCGCTCGACGTGATCGGCCTGATCCTGTTCAGTTCCGGCACCGCCATCCTGTCCTGGCTGCTCGAAGTGTTCGGCGAACATACGCTGGACGGCATCACGGCCGGCCTGATGCTGGCGCTGTCGGTGGCGCTGCTGGTGGCCTACGTGTGGCATGCCAGGGAAGCGCAATTCCCCCTGCTGCGGCTGTCGCTGTTCAAGGTCCGCACCTTCCGCGCCTCGGTCCTGGGCGGCTTCATCACGCGCATCGGCGTGGGCGGCCTGCCCTTCCTGCTGCCGCTGCTGTACCAGCTCGGCCTGAAGCTGCCGGCCTGGCAATCGGGCCTGCTGATGATGCCGACCGCCGCCGCGGCGATGTGTATGAAACTGGTCGCGCCCAAACTCCTGGCGCGCTTCGGCTACCGCCAGGTGCTGGTCGTGAACACGATCTGCATGGGGATGACGATCGCGCTGTTCTCGCTGGTCGGCGTGAACACGCCCTGGTATGCGATCGCCGGTATCGGCCTGCTGCAAGGCTTCTTCAATTCGCTGCAGTTCTCCAGCATGAACACGCTGGCCTATTCCGACGTCGAGCAGAAGGATTCGAGCATGGCCAGCACCATCGCCAGCTCGTTCCAGCAGCTGTCGATGAGCTTCGGGCTGGCCTCGGGGTCGCTGGTGACGGGCTGGTTCCTGGGGCGGGTGCCGCAGACCAACCAGGTGATGGTGACGCAGGCGCTGCACCACGCCTTCATCACGCTGGCGGTAACGACCATGCTGTCCTCGCTGGTGTTCTGGCGCCTGCGCCGCAGCGATGGCGAGAGCATCAGCAAGGGCAAGGCCGCGACCGCGGTGGCGCAGGATCCTGCGCCACTCTCGCAAGCGTGATGACTGACGCTTGCTGACTTACTGCGACAGCGTGATCATCTTGTAGGCCGGATCGGCCTTGATCTTCTCCTGGGTGAACGGCAGCGCCGGCCATTCCTTGCGCGCATACACGCCGATCTGGTCGGCATAGTAAGGCGATGTCGGATCGGTCGACTGGCCGTACACCAGCATGCCCTGGGCTTGCGGGCCATTGGCGTCGAAGGTCACGGTCTGGATATAGCTGGCGCCCCAGTACGGGTTGTTGTAGCCGGTCTTGCTGATATCCGTGTTCCAGCGGATCGAGTTGTAGGCGCCGTCGACGTCGCCCAGGCCGCCGTGCAGCGGCACCCGGACGCCGTTGCGGGTATCGGCCTGGTAATCACCCAGCATGGTGTCGAGCGGGATGCCCAGGCCCTGCAGCTTGGTGGCCGCGGTCTTGATGGCCGCCAGCATCGCCGGTACGGCGGCCGGGGCCACGCCCGCCGGCGTATGCACCGGATCGGCCGCATTGAACGGCACCGCCCACTTGTTCGGCAGGGTGGTCGCGATATTCCAGAACTCGCGGAACAGCAGCGCGCCGCGGCTGTCGACGTTCGCCTTGCGGTCCCAGCCGCGCAGCACCGAGCACGCCTGCACCACGGTCGCATCCTGGCTCACGGCGCAGGCCGGCAACAGGTCCGGCAGTACCAGTTCGGCCGCGTAGACGCGTTCGGCGAACATCAGCTCCTGCAGGTCGCTGGTCTGCAGGGTCTTGCGCTGGGCAATCCTGTCCTCGAGCTGGATGAAGCCGATGCGGCTGCGCAGGCGCTGCTCGACGCCGACGCGGCCGTACAGCGGCGAATAGCCGAGCGGCGCCGGGCCGGTCATCAGGGCACGCGTGTTGTTCAGCCAATAGCTGTCGTTGGAATTGCCGACGTAATCGGTGCGGATGGTCCAGGGACCGTTCGCCGGCGAGAAGATGCCGGTCGGCGCATTCGCATCCTGGCCCCAGCCGCAGGCGGCGCGCGAACCGTCGAACATCAGCAGCGCCGGCTGCAGCAGGCAGTTGCTGCCGAACTTCTGGGTGGTCATGTGCGGTACCACGCTGGCGTCGGCGAACAGCACATTGCCGTCGCGGTCGGCCGCAAGGGTGTTCACCCAGGGCAGGCCGACGGTCTTGTCGAGCGAGGCTTTGAGCGTCTGCACGCTGGTCGCGCTGCCGATGCCCAGCCATTGTTCGAGCATGCGGGTGTTGTTGCGGTTCGGGTCGGCGAACACGTAGGCGGCGGCCGTACTCCAGGTCAGGCCGGCTTCCGGCTTGACCAGCACCGGGCCTTGTTTGCTGAAGTAGAAGGTCTTGCTGCGCTTGGCCGTGGAGCCATCCGCCTGCAGCACGTCGATCGTCACCGTCTTCGACGTCATCTTGATCTTTTCGCCGTCCACCAGGTAGGTGGTGCCGGTGGCGTCGCCCGGGTCGAGCGGCAGGCGGAAGGTCGTGAAGTGATTGGCGGCGGTGACGGTGTGGGTCCAGGCCACATCGTGGTTGAAGCCGATCACGATCGCCGGCATGCCGCCCAGGATCGCCCCCATCGCATCGTAGCGGCCGGGGACGGTCAGGTGGGCCTGGTAGAAGCGGTCGGTGCTGGTCCAGGGGAAGTGCGGATTGCCGAGCAGCAGACCGCGGCCGCTGGTCGACAGGTCCTTGCCGACCGCGAGGCCATTGCTGCCGAAGCCTTCGTAATGCAGCTTGTCGAGGCGCGCCGCCACGAAGCCCATGTCCGGCTTGCGATTCGAGCGTGCGGCCAGGCGCACCACGGCGCTCGGATCGCGCGCGCCGGCCACGATTTCCCTGGCGAAGACTTCACCGGACGCGTGCAGCGACTTTTCGGCGAGGACCAGGTACATGTCGTCGACGCTGATAGGACGCACCCACTTGGCGCCCTTGCAGGCTGCCGGGTATTTGCCGGCATATTCCGTGATATAGCGGTTGTAGCCCGCCACATAGCCTTCGAGGACGTCGCGCGATTCCTGGCCACCGGCGGCGTAGCCGGCGCGCAGCTGCTCGAGGTCGACGTAACCCTTGAAGAAGAAATCGCTTTCCTGGTTGCTGAGGTCCATGAAGCCGCTGGCAGCGCCGTATTCGTCGCCGGCGCGTGCGGTTGCGTGCGCATCCGGACCGAAGAACTGCGAACGCTCGCCGCGTGCGGTCAGCAGCGAATCGGCGAACATGCAGACGTTGTCCTGGGCGTAGGCATAGGCCATGCCGTAGCCGATGCCGCGGAAATTATCGGCGCGCACGTGGACGACGCCATGGGTCGTGCGCGTCAGCTCGGCACTGTACTTGGCGGCCGGGATCTGGGCCGGGACGTTGTCATTGCTGTTGTGGCAGGCGCTCAGGGCGGCGCTGAGCAGTGTTGCAGTCGCGATCGGTAATAGCTGTCTCATGAAAACCCTTTTTCTTATGAGAATGTGATGCAAAAGTATTTATCATCGTCGTGACGATAGCAGACATCTTGATCTGAATCAGATGTTTTATTGCAAAAACAAATTCACAACAGGCGTTTTCCGTGGTGATGGGAGATTCAAAAGCAAAAAACCCCACCAGGGTCACCTGGTGGGGTTTTGCTTTACTACTTTGCTTGCTGCTGCTTTCACAGCATATTAATTAGCCTGACGATAACCTACTTTCACACTGGTTGCAGCACTATCATC
>JAKOOD010000396.1 GCA_022701635.1 Burkholderiaceae bacterium
GGCGCCGCCGTCGCCTACGCGATCTGGAAGCTGCAGGACCGCGGCCGCATGTTCGTCGAGCACAACACCCCGGTGTACGAAGGCATGATCATCGGTATCCACTCGCGCGACAACGACCTGGTCGTCAACCCGATCAAGGGCAAGCAGCTGACCAACGTGCGTTCGTCGGGTACCGACGAAGCCGTGCGCCTGGTGCCGCCGATCCAGATGTCGCTGGAATACGCCGTCGAGTTCATCGAGGACGACGAGCTGGTCGAGATCACGCCGAAGTCGATCCGCCTGCGCAAGCGTCACCTGAAAGAGCACGAGCGCAAGAAGGCCAGCCGCGAAAACGCGTAATCGCGCTTTCTGGTTGCAAAAAAACCCGCTGCCTGCAGCGGGTTTTTTTATGGGGGTAGGGTTTCTAAGCGCGGCGTTGTCATAGGTGTAGCATCTTATGAGTGCGTCGTTTTTATGGGTGCGACATGTTGATGACTGTGGCGTTCTACGGCGCGGGGGCGACGGCGGTATGTAATCGGCGCGGGAAGTCCGGGCATGAAAAAAGCCGCCCTCGGGCGGCTGTTTCACGTGGCATAGCGACGATCAGCGCAAGCCCAGCAGGGCCAGCACGCGCTCGCGGCTGACGCCCACCAACGCCGAGCTCAGCGCCAGCAGCGAGTCGTAGTTGGTGTTCGCGGCGGCGCTGGCGAAATCCTCGGCCGCCAGGTCGACTTCCGGCGGCGGCGTGGTCGCGGTGACGACCTGGGCGCTGGCGGCGGAGAGCGCGGTGCTGGCGGCGTCCTGCGAACGGCGCACGCGCTCCAGCGCCTGCACGACTTCGCGCAGGCTTTGACGAAGGGCATCGGCATTGCCGGCGTTGCCACCGTTCGTGCCGCTGTTGCTGCCGATCGTCCACTGCTGCGGCGCCAGCGCCGGTGCGATTTCCTCGGTGGCGACGCGGCCGCGGCCGCTGACGGCGATGCTGTCCCTGACCGCCGGCCAGTTGGTTTCCGGGGTCGAGAACACCAGGCCGCCGTTGTTCAGGCTGGCACGCACGCCGAGCGGCGCGATGGCGCGGTCGATCGCGCGCGCGGTTTCCTCGCTCGACTGGTCGGTGCCGATGGTGACCGCCAGCTGCGGGCCGCCGACGCCGCCGACCGAGAACGCCACCGTCTGCGGCGCGTTCTGCTGCAGGGTGTCGATGTCCAGCCCGCGGATGCGGAAGCGCTGCTGGGCCGGCTGGCCGTCGAAGTTCAGGTTGGCATCGACGCCGCCGCCGGCGCTGCTCGTGCGCGCCGCCAGCGTGTTGCTCAACTGGCGCACCGCGCCGTCGAGCTGCTGGCGCTGGACGCTGCGCTGCTGGCTGCGCTGGCCGTTGCCGGCACCGGACAGCCTGGCGCTGATCTCGCCTTTCAGGTTTTCCAGCTGGCCGGCGACCTGCTCGAGGTAGTCGACCGCCTGCTGGGCGCGCGCCACCGAGTTCTGCAGCCCACCGCCGATGGCGGCGGCGCTGCCGTTGCTGCGCAGCGGGACCGGCGTCGCCACGGGGGCGGCACTGCCGGCGTCCTTGTCGAGGTCGACGACGTCGAGGCTGCGTGCCGGTACCAGGCGCGCCGGCGTGGAGGTGCCGGCGACGAGGGCGCCGCCGGTGGAAGAACGAAGTGCCGTGTCGATTGCCATCAGAGCGCCGAGAACAGGGAAAGAGTGCCGATCTTGCTGTAGGCTTTATAGGTCGCCTGCAGCGCCGTGGAGTAACCGTTCAGTTCGATCGCGGCGGCGCCGACGTCGAGCTGGCCGATGTCGTTGATCGCCATCTGGTTCGACAGGCTGACGTTCTGGTGATTGGCGTCGATGGTCGACAGGATGTTCTGCTGGCCGCCCAGCACGGCGACCTTGCCGGACAACAGGTCCATCGCATCGTCGAAGCCGTCCAGGTTGGCCGACAGGGTCGCCTTGACCGTGGCGTCGTTGGCGTCGCGGCTCGAGTTCGACAGGGTATCGATGGTCTGGTCGAGCTGGTTGAGCAGCTTTTCCAGGCCCTTCACGTTCTGGTTCGCGGTCTGGGTGATGCCGTTGCCGACGACCACGGTCTGGGCGTTGGTGTTGCCGGCGTAGCTGTAGCGCGCACCCAGCGGCTGGGTGGCGTCGTAGGCGATCGGCGTGCTGCCGGTCACGGTGCCGGAAAACACGTGGCGGCCTTCCTGGTCGATCGTGTTGGCGGTGTACAGGATACTGTCGCGCAGCGAGGTCAGCGAGGTGACCATCGACTTCAGGTCGTCCGGCGTGTTGCTGCCGTCCGCGGCCCAGACCAGCAGGTCGCGGCCCGACTGCATGTCGTTGACCATGTTCTGCAGGTAGCCTTCGGTCTTCGACATGCGCTGCTGGACCGCGGCGATGTTGTCGCGGTACTGCTTGACGGCGGCTTCCTCGCGCTTCAGGCGCGACATGCGCACGCTGTCGACCGGATCGTCCGACGGCAGCTGGATGCGGTTGCCGTTCGCCATCTGCTGGGTAACGTAGCTGATGCGCTCCTGGTTCTTCTGGAGCGACTGGTTCATCATCGATTGGTATTGGCTGCTCGCGATTCGCATGATCTGGTTCCTTAACCTTAACCCATCATGGCCAGGGTGGCGTCGAACAGGGCGTTCGCCACCGACATCACCTTCATGTTGGCCTGGTACATATTCTGGTATTCGACCAGGTTCACGGCTTCTTCGTCCTGGTTGACGCCGCTCGTCGACTGCCAGTCGGCGTCGGCCTGGTCGCGCATCGACTGGGCGGTGGTCAGCGCGGTCTTGTTCTGCTGGCTTTGCACGGCCAGCTTGCCGACCAGCTGGGTGTCGGCGTCGCTGATCAGGACCGAGCCGAGGCCGGTCACCGTGATCGTCTGGTTCTTGATGTCGACCAGCTTCTGCAGGTTGCCGGTGTCGCCGGCGGTGCCGTCGCCCGAGAACGCCAGGTCGGCGGTCTGGAAACCGTCGGCCACCTGCAGCATGTTCGAGGTATTGCCCGGCGTGTAGACGAACATCGGCTTGCCCCGGGTGCCGTCCATCGCGTAGCCCGCCGCCAGCTGGCCGTTGACCTTGTCGGCGACCTGCTTCGCGATGTCGGCCACGCCCTGCTGCAGCGGCTTCAGGGTGTCCGTCACATAGGTCGACAGGCCGCCCAGCTGGCCGCCGGCCTTGGTCGGGTCCAGCGCGAACGAGGTGCCGGCGAATTCGAGGCTGAAGGTCTGGTCGAGGCCGCCGCCCACGCTCAGCGTGCCGGCGACGCCGCCCAGCACCAGCGACTGGCCCGACTTCAGCGAGACGTTGCGGGTGCCGTCCGGCTGGTCGCTGACTTCCAGCGCCAGCTGGCCGGCCAGGCTGTCGATCGCCTGGTCGCGCGTGTCGATCAGGCCCGAGGCATTGGTGCCGCTGGCATTCGCGTTGGCGATCTGCGTGTTCAGCGAGGCGATCGTGGCGATCGCGCTGTTGGCCGAGTCGACCACGGCGCTGCGCTGCTGGCGCACCGATTGCATCTGGGCGTTGTAGACGTTGTTCAGGCTGTTGAAGCGCTGGGCCAGCAGCGTGCCGGTGGTGACCACCTGCTGGCGCAGCGGGGTCGAGGTCGGATCGACGCCGGCCACCGCGTTCAGGGCGGCGAAGAAGCTGTCGATCCCGCTCGACAGGTTGGATTGGTCGTCGCCCATGACCTGTTCCAGCTGGGTCATGTAGGGCTGGGTCTGGGAGCGCTCGCCGACTTCCGAATTGCTGCGCCAGAGCTGCTGGGTCTTATAGTTGTCTGAAAAACGCAGCAGCGAGCTCACGCGCACGCCGTTGCCGGCCTGGTTGGCGCCGGCGGAAGGCCCCGCCGCCGTCAGCAGCGCGGACTGGCGCGTATAACCCTTGGTCTGCAGGTTGGCGATGTTCTGGCTGCTGGCGGACAGCGCCAGCTGCGATGCGAGGGCGCCGGACAGCGCGTTGTTCAGGATGCTCATGGGACACGTCTCATAGGGGCGGGATCAATACAGACAGGCGACCGTTCAGCCAGCTTTATTAAGTCCTTGCGGCAACAATTGCTTCAAAATGGCATCGGCGACGCCAAAGGCGCGCTGGTTGGCCAGGTTCCCGGCCAGCATGTTGTCGACCATGTCGGTCATGTCCTGGTTGACCTTGTTCTTGGCCGCGCTGTCTTCCGGGGCGATGGTGCGCTGGTTCTCGCGCATCTGGTGCAGCATGTGCGAGATGAAGAAGCTCTCGAATTCGACCGCGGCCTTGGTGGCCTTCGCCACGTAGGCCGGATCGGGCGCCTGGACGGCGTCGGCGGCCGGCGCGACCGCATCGGCGGTCCCGGCCTGTTCCGGATGGAGCGGCTTGAGCGGGTTGAGGTTGTTCAGCATCAGATCACCACCAGTTCGCCTTCGATCGCGCCGGCCTGGTCGAGCGCCTGCAGGATCGCCATGATGTCGTCGGGCGACGCCCCCAGGCTGTTGACCACGTCGATGATGGTCTGCAGGCGCGCACCGGCCGGCCAGTGGAACATCTGGCCCGAACCGCGGTCGACCGAGATCTTCGACTGCGGGGTCACCGCGGTCTGGCCGTTCGACAGCGGGCCCGGCTGGCTGACCGCCGAGCTTTCCGAGATCACGACCTTGAGGGCGCCGTGGGTGACGGCGGCCGATTTCACGCGCAGGCCGTCCGAGATCACCACGGTGCCGGTACGCGAGTTGAACACCACCTTCGGCGTCTCGGCGCCGGCTTCCACCAGCATGTTTTCCAGCTTGGCGACGAAGGCCACGCGCTCGGTCGGGTTGCTTGGGGCGACCACTTCGACGCTGGTGCCGTCGGCGGTGGTGGCGACGTCGCCGAAGCGGCGGTTGATCGTATTCACGACGTTGGTCGCGGTGTCGAAATTCGGATGGCGCAGGCGCAGCATGACTTGCGGGCGGGTTGAGAAGTCGGTCGGGATCTCGCGCTCGATCTGGGCGCCGTTCGGGATGCGGCCGCCGGTCGGCGTGTTCACCGTCACCGAGGAACCGCTCTTGCCCGAGGCCGCCAGGCCGCCGACCACCACGTTGCCCTGCGCCAGCGCATAGACTTCGTTGTCGGCCGCGCGCAGCTGGGTCAGCAGCAGGGTACCGCCGCGCAGGCTCTTGGCGTCGCCCAGCGACGACACCGTGATGTCGATCGACTGGCCGCGGCGGTAGCCCGGCGGGAACACGGCGGACACCATCACCGCCGCCACGTTCTTGTTCTTGGCATCCTCGCCCTGCGGCAGCTTGACGCCGAACTGCTTGAGCATGTTGACCACCGACTGGCTCGCGTACTTGACCTGGGTCGAGTCGCCGCTGCCGTTCAGGCCGACGACCAGGCCGTAGCCCACCAGCGGGTTTTCGCGGACGCCTTCGACGCTGACCAGGTTACGCAGCGGCTGGGTGCGCGGCATGGCCGGCTCCACCTGGGCCGCGGTCTTCGGTATGGCCGGCGCCGCCATGGCCACGGACGCGGCGGACAGCGAGAGGCTGGCCAGTACGGCCAGGGAAACGATACGGATCAGTGAAGCAGGGCGTGCGAATGGGGTCATGTCGTGCTCAGAACGGCATCAGGGGGCCGGTGAAGAAGCGGGTCAGCCAGCCGGGGCTGTTGGCGTCGGCCAGCGAGCCTTGGCCGGAATAGGCGATGCGGGCATTCGCCACGCGCAGCGAGGACACCTGGTTTTCCGAATCGATGTCGGCGGCGCGCAGGTAGCCCTTCACGCGCAGGAATTCCTCGCCCTGGTTCAGCTGCAGGCGCTTTTCGCCGGCCACGCGCAGCAGGCCGTTCGGCAGCACTTCCTGCACGATCACGGTGACCGCGCCGGTCAGCGCGTTCTGCTGGGTGCTGGTGGCGTCGCCCTGGAAGCTGCGGTCGGCGCTGGCGTCGATCGCGGTGCGGCCGAAGGTCTTGCCGAGCGCGCCGAGCGGGGCCACCGAGACCGACGAGCCCTTGCTGAAGCTGGTGCCGGCCTTCTTGCTGGCCTGGGTGGTTTCCTGCAGCAGGATGGTGACCACGTCGCCGATGCGGAAGGCGCGCGCGTCCGAGGTCAGCGACACGGTGTCGGCCGAGAACACGCCGCCGGACATGCCGGCGCGCGCCGCGCCGGCCTTGGGCAGGGCGAGGGCGTCGTCGACCGGGGCCGGGGTACGCAGCGGCACGTTCGAGGCGCAACCGGTGAGCAGCAGGATGGCCGCTGCTGCGGCGGCATGCAGGCGGACCATGATCAGCGCGCCGCCTGCGACAGGTATTGCAGCATGTTGTCGGCAGCCGACAGCACCTTGGTGTTCATCTCGTAGGTGCGCTGGGCGGCGATCATGTCGACCATCTCTTCCACCACCTGCACGTTCGAGCCTTCCAGCGCGCCCTGCTTCAGGGTGCCGATGCCGGCGGTGCCGGGCTGGCCCTGGTTCGGGTTGCCGCTGGCGGCGGTTTCCTGGAACAGGTTCTCGCCCATCGCCTGCAGGCCGGCCGGGTTGACGAAGGTGGTCAGGGTCAGCTGGCCCAGTTCGGTCGGGGCGGTGCTGCCCGGCACCGCGGCGCTGACCATGCCGTTGGCGCCGATGGTGAGCGACAGCGCGTTGTTGGGCACGGTGATCTGCGGCACCAGGGGCAGGCCCTGGGCGTTGACCAGCACGCCGTTGGCGTCGACCTGCAGCTGGCCGGCGCGGGTGTAGGCGGCGGTGCCGTCCGGACGGCGCACCTCGAGGAAGCCGTTGCCCGAGATGGCGACGTCGAGCGGCTGGCTGGTGGTCTGGATGCTGCCGTTGGTGAAGATCTTCTGGGTGCCGACGACGTGCACGCCGTTACCCAGCTGGACGCCGTTGGACACGGTGTTGTCCGCGACCTGGGCGCCCGGCTGGGCGTCGATCTGGTAGAACAGATCTTCGAACACGACGCGGTCGCGCTTGAAGCCGGTCGTGTTCACGTTGGCCAGGTTGTTGGCGATGGCCTGCAGCTTCGCATCCTGGGCTTGCACGCCGGTCTTGCTGATCAACATTGCTGGATTCATGGAATTCTCTCTTTATACATGGGGTCAGAGCCCGGTTTTCCCGGGTGGGCTCTGACCCCATCTGATTAGTATTACATGGGGTCAGAGCCCGGTTTTAAGGGTGGGCTCTGACCTTATCTGACTATGGTTCAAGCGCCGATCAGCTTGTTACCGGCTTCATTCATCTTGTCGCTCGCCTGGAACAGCTTCATCTGGATCTCGAAGCTGCGGTTCAGGCTCATGGTGGCGACCATTTCCTCGACTGCCGACACGTTGCTGCCTTCCAGCGCACGCGAACGCAGTTTCACGTTGGGGTCGGTGGCCAGGGGGGCGCCGTCGCGGGCGACGATCAGGCCGGCCTCGTTCTTGGTCAGTTCCGTGCCTTCGGCGTTCACCAGGCGCAGCTTGTCGATCACCTGCATCTGTTTCGCGCCTTCGGTCAGCACCGAGATGGTGCCGTCGGTGCCGATCTCGACCGCGGTGTGCGGGGGCAGGGTGATCGGGCCGCCTTCGCCCATCAGCGGGTGACCGTGCACCGACAGCGCGCCTTCGGCGCTCATCTCGATCTCGCCCGAGCGGGTATAGGCTTCGCCGTCGCCGTACTGCACGGCGAGCCAGCCCTTGCCGCCGATCGCCACGTCGAGCGGGCGGCCGGTCTCGCGCACGCTGCCGGCGCGGGTCGAGAGGGTGTCGGCCTGCATGTTCGTCATCTGCACGTCGTCGTAGCCGTAGCCGCCGCTGGGCTTGGCGTGGCCGGCGACTTCCATGCTGGCGCGAAAGCCGGCGGTGTCCAGGTTGGCCAGGTTGTTGGCGTGGACCTGCTGGGCGCGCATCAGGCGGTCGGCGCCGGAAGCGGCGGTGAAGATCAGTTTATCCATGTCGGCTCAGTGTTCGATCGGTGTCCGGATTACAGGGCCTGCATCAGGGCCTGCATCATCTGGCTTTCGGTGGTCAGGACCTTGGAGTTGGCCTGGTAGTTGCGCTGCGACGTCATCAGGCCCACCAGTTCCGAGGTGATGTCGACGTTCGAGCCTTCCAGCGCGCCGGTGTTGAGCTTGCCCGCCAGGCCGACGCCCGGGACGTTGTACAGGGCCGCGCCCGAGCCGGCGTTGGCGGTCCAGCTGGTGCCGCTGATCGCCTGCAGCCCGCCTTCGTTGGCGAAGTTGGCGATGGCCACGGTGCCGACCACTTGCGACTGGTCGTTGCTGTACTTGGCGACCAGCGAGCCGTCGCCGGCCAGTTCGACGCCGACGAAGGCGCCCGAGGCATAGCCGTCGCTGCGGTTGGTGGTGGTGGTGGCGTCGCCGGCGAAGCGGGTGGTGCCGGTGTAGTCGAACTTGACGCTGCCTCCGGCCGCGCCGCCCTGTGCCGGGATGTTGATGGTGTTGTTGGTAACGCCGGTCAGCTTGCCGGTGGAGTCGAAGGTCAATTGTCCCGGGGTTGCACTGACCGCACCGCCGTCCAGCGAGTAGTAGACGTTGACGGTGTTGTCGTTCTGCTTGGAGAAATACTGCGACATGGTGTGCTGGGTGCCCAGCGAGTCGTACACGACCGATTGCTTGACCATGTTGTAGGTGTTCGGGTCGTCCTTGCTGAAGCCGGTCTTGTTGCTCCAGTCGGCCGACAGGTTGCCGACGAAGGCGACGCTGGTGGTGGCGACGGCCGGGATCTGGCCGGTCGGCACCTGGATGTCGCCCATCGCGCCGAGGGTGCCGTTGACGGCCGGGCCGTAGCCCTGCACCTTCTTGCCGTCGCTGTCGATCAGGTAGCCCTTGGTGTCGGTCGAGAAGATGCCGACGCGGCTGTAGGTCATGCCGCCCTGCGGATCGCGGCTGACGAAGAAGCCGCGGCCGTCGATGGCGGCGTCGAGGCCGCGGCCGGTGGTGGTGGTGCTGCCGTTCTGGCTGATGTTCTGGGTGACCGAGCCGATCTCGGTGCCGTTGGCCTTGCTGCCGGCCATCACGGTGGCGAAGTTGGCGCGGCCGGCCTTGAAGCCGTAGGTGGCGGCGTTGGCGATGTTGTGCGAAACGGTTTCCAGCTGCTCGTTGATGGCCTGGATGCCGGACAGTGCGATGTCGAAGCTCATGTCGATTCCTTGATATTTTTAATGCGGTAGAGGAGGAAGGGCGCTCAGGAGCCCGTCTTGCCGTTGAATCCCGTGACGGTCGAGGGATCGACCTCGCCAATGCCCGCCACTTGCAATACGACGCCGGTCCCGGTGACGCGCACGCTGTTCAGGCGTGCCGCCACTTCGACCTGCGGGGCGCTGCCGTCGGACGGCTGCGCCTGGATGGAATAGGTGCCCGGCGCCAGGCCGAGCGCGTCCGGATCGATGGTGAAGCTTTGCTCGCCCGAACCGTGGGCGGGCAGCGCCACGGTATGCTGCTGGCCGTCGATGCCGGTCAGCACCAGGTTGGTGGCGCTGCTGGCGCCGAGCAGGTGGATGCTGCCGTTGATCTTGGCGCCGTCCACTTTGACGTGGTCGGTCACCACGGTCACGTCGGAACCGACCTGGCCGCCCATCGCCAGCGTCTGCAGGCTCTGCAGGATGCTGGCGTTGGCGGTGGTCATGGTCGACAGGTTCTGCAGCGCCTCGGTCTGCGACAGCTGCGACAGCTGGTTGACGTAGGTGGTCGGGTCCTGCGGCTCGAGCGGATCCTGGTTCTGGATCTGCGCGACCAGCAGCTTGGTGAACATGTCGCGGTTTGCCGAGGTGCTGGCCTGGGGCGCGACGGCGCCGCTGCCGGCCGCGGTGGTGTTGTTGCCCAACGGGTTGTTGGTGGTGGAAGTCGTGGTTACCATCTCGATCAGCCTTCGCCCAGTTTCAGCAGCGACTGCTGCATCGATTTGATCCGGCCCAGCACCTCGACGTTGGTCTCGAATGCGCGCGAGGCGGACATCATGTCGGCCATTTCGGCCACTTCGTTGACGTTGGCGTAATACACCATGCCGTCGGCATCCGCCTTCGGATTGTCCGGCTCGTGCACGCGGCGCAGCGGCTCGCTGCTCTGGACCACGTCGAGCACCTGCACGCCGCCGCCGGCCTGGCCTTCGACCATGGCGGCGAACACCGGCTTGCGCGCGCGGTAGGCTTCCGCTTCCGAGCCGGCCACGGCGTTGGCGTTGGCCAGGTTGCTGGCGATCGTGTTGAGGCGCACCGATTGCGCCGTCATCGCCGAACCGGCGATATTGGAGATGTCCTTGAAGCCCATGTTGCGTATCCTTTGTCGGCCGGGGTTACTGGCCGTTGATGGCCTTGGCCAGACCGCGCAGCTGCATGTTCACGAAGGTCAGGCTGGTCTGGAAATCGGAAGCGTTCTGCGAAAACGCGGCCTGCTCGACACCGATCTCGACGGTATTGCCGTCGGCGCTCGGATGGAAGGGCACGCGGTACAGTGGGTCGCCTTCGCCCAGGCCCATCTCGCCATTCTCGGAATCGATGCGATCCTGCAGCATCGCGCCGAAGTCGACGTCGCGGGCGGTGAAGCCGGGCGTGCTTTCATTGGCGATGTTCGCCGCCAGCACTTTAGTGCGCTCCGCGCGTACCTGCAGCGCATCCGCGTGCACCCCGAGTGCATCCTTGAAATTAAACGTCATGGTCCGGAACCTCCGTTGTCCTGCAATGCAATGTGATTGGTTAAAATCGGATTTCTTTTTACTGCCGCTATTCTCTAATGATTGCTTTCTGTAAGGCAACCCTTGTCACGACGACACTTGTGCTGGTTTCAGGTCTCACAATTGCTGCTCAGCAACCTTTATCGATACAAATCGAACAAGCCGCCCGTGCCGAATTGGAAAGACAAATGGCGGCGTCGGGATTGACCGAACCGCAGGTCGAGGTGGCCGTCGTGACCACCCGCGCGGCGCCGGCATGCGCCCAGAATGTCGCCATCGAGGCCCTGGATACCCGTTCTCCCCTGCGGATGCGCTTCCTGGCGCGTTGCAACGACACGCCCGGATGGCGGTACGAGTACGTGGTGCGCGCGCGCCTGACGGCCATGGTGGCGGTCGCCGCGGCCCCGGTTGCCGCCAACGAGGCATTGACCGATGCACAAGTCACGATCGAGCGCCGTGATGTTTCCAACATTGCCGATCCGATCACGACTCCTGAAGATGCTGTCGGACAAATGTCACGCCGGATGTTGCGCCCAGGAGACATTTTGCGTGGCGGCCAGCTCAGCAGCCCTGTACTGGTCAAGCGCGGCGACGCCGTGACCATGATCGCGCGCCGCGACGGCATCGAAGTCAGCAGCGCCGGCGAGGCGCTGGATGCCGGCGCGCGCGGCGCCATGGTGCGTGTACGGAATGCAAACAGCGGGCAGGTGCTGCGCATGCGGGTGGCCGGTCCTGGGGTGGTCGAACCGGTCGGCAACCAATAGACAGGGCGTTCGCGAAGGGTGTGCGGAGGCGTCAGCCGCCGACGCCCTGCAGCTTGCCGGCCAGGCGCGACAGCTTGGCCGCGTACGCCGGGTCGGTCGCGTAGCCGCCCTTGGCCAGTCCGGATGCGAACGCACGGGCATCGCTGCCGGTGCCGAGCGCGCCGCGGAAACGCGGATTATCGACCAGCATCTGCGCATAGTCGCGGAAGGCGCTGGCCTGGTCCGGATAAGCGCGGAAGCGCGCACTGGTCTTGACCGCCGCGCCGCCCACGTATTCGGTGGTGCTGTTGTCGGCGACGTCGCCTTTCCAGCTGTTGCCGGCCTTGATGCCGAACAGGTTGTGGGTCGAACTGCCGTCGGCATTCTTCAGCGGGCGCCGGCCCCAGCCCGATTCCAGCGCGGCGTGCGCCGACACCAGTTCCGGCGCCACGCCCAGCTTGTCGGCCGCTTCGCGCGCCCACGGCGCGATACTCTCGAGGAAGGCCTGCTGGTCGGGCGAGGCGCTGCCGTCGCCGTCACCGACGATGGCATTCGCGGCGCCGGCTTCGCTGGCGCGCGCGGCCCACACACGGCCTTCCGCGCTCAGGGTGGCGCCGCTGGTCGAGTCGCCGCCGCCGTTCTGGATGAAGTCGGCGACTTCGCCCTGCACCTGGCCGAACACGCCGCCGAAGTTGGCCCCACCGCTGCCGTTGCCGATGGCAGCGGCAGGGCGGGTGGCGGCGGTCGGCGCCAGCGCCGGGATCGCGGTCGTGAATTCAGCGTGGCGCATAGGTCTGGTCCTCGCCATGCATCAGGCGCTGCATCACCGAATGCTGTTCCGCCATCAGGTTGGTATTGCGGGTGGTGGCGCGCTTGCAGTCGCGCACCAGTTGCTCCAGCTGGTCCCAGGCGGCGCTGGCGCCGCCGCGCTGGGCGTCGGGCAGGCTGCTGAACAGCTGGTCCATGCCGGCCTGCTGGCCGAACAGGGCGCGCACCAGCTGCACGCGCTGCTGGCGGCGCTGTTCCATGGTGTCCAGCTGCGGCGTCAGTTCGCCGGCCAGCGTCGCCAGTTCGGCGCCGCGGTGGCGCAGCGCGGCCTGGAACTGGCGTTCCAGTACGTCGCGGATGCTGGTGCAGGAGCGGATGTCGTCCTGGATGCCGTCCAGCAGGCGCGTCAGCGCCTGGTCGCGGGTCATGCGGCTCATTGCGTTACCCCTGGCTGCCATGGAAGCGCTGGATCAGGCCGGCAAGGCGGCCGGCGTCGAACGGCAGCTGGCCCTTGGCCAGGGCGTCGCGCAGCTCGGCCACGCGGGCGGCGTCGAAGTCGGGCAGGGCGCGCAGTGCGCCCTGGGCCGGTTGCAGCACCGCCGATTCGAGCGGAGACGATGATTCGGCCGCCGGGGCCGACACCGCCACCGAAGCGGATGCGGCAGCGGCGCCGGCTTGCGGCGTGATGGAGATGGAAGGAGTCGAGACGCCTGTGATCTTCATGCGTTGTCCTCTGGATTTCGATTGGATCGTCATGGTTTCTTCGCCATTTGGCTGCGCAGGTCCTGGAGCGCTTCTTCGCCCGGTTTGCTGACCGTGACGTCCTGCGTCAGCGATTCGGTCGGGCCCGGCGTGCCGAACATCGCCTTCACGCTGGCAGCCTGGGCACTGGTCAGGATCAGGAGTTCGATGCGGCGGTTCGCCGCCGCCGCCGGCTTGGCGACATCGAGTGGCGCGCGGTCGGCCATGCCGACCACTTGCAGCACGCTTTCGGTGCGCATCCCGCCGCTCAGCAGTTCACCGCGCGCAGCCAGTGCGCGGTTGACCGACAGGCTGGTATTCGAATAGCCCATCGGACCTTTATAAGTGTACTGCAAGGAATCAGTGTGGCCCACAATCAACATCTGATTTTCCATTTTTTCGAACAATGGCGCCATCGCACGCAACAGTTTTGCGAATTTCGTGGTTGGCAACGGGCTGCCGCGCTCGAACATGCCCTGGCGGTCGGTGTCGTGCAACATCACGCGCAAGCCGTTCGGCGTGACCACCGTGGCAAGATTCGATGACAGGCCGGCATCGACGCTCATCTGCTGCAGCGCCCGCGCCAGGGCCGCCAGTTCGGAGGCCGATTCGTACTTGGTGCGGGCGGCGTCCTGCTTGCCCGCATTCGGCCCTTCGCTGCCTCCGTTACTCTTTGGCATCTCGAAGCGTTCGATCATGCTGCCGCTCGGGTTGCTGGCAAGCTCGGGCTTGCTGCCGCTGCCTTCGATCATGCCGCTGGCCATGTTGTCGCGCACGATTTTCTTGGCCTTTGCCGCATCTTGCGAAGCGATCAGCCACAGCACCAGGAACAGTGCCATCAAGGCCATGCAAAAGTCGGCGAACGCCACTTTCCAGGCGCCGCCGTGCTCGTCGTCGTGGTGCTTGCCGCCGCCGCGCTTGACGATGGTTTCGCCGTGGTGATCGCCGCCGCCGCCTTTTTTATTTGCTTGCACTGGGGGCTCCGTTACGCTTTACGCTTGGCGCCGCCGGCGTCTTCGCCGTCGGCCATGGCGTTCAGCCAGGCTTCCAGCTGGGCGAAGCTGGGCTTGGTGTTCAGCTGGATCAGGCGGCGCCCGGCGTCGATCGCCAGCAGCGGCGGCTTGCCGGCCACGTGGGTCACCAGCACGACCTTCACCGTTTCCATGGTCGAGGCTTCGGAATTGACCAGCTGCTTCATCATGCCGGAAATCGGATCCAGCACGCCGTAGCAGAAGAAAATGCCGATGAAGGTACCGACCATGGCCGCGCCGATGTGTTCCGCGATCTCGGCGGTCTCGGCGCCTTCGCCGACCGAGTTCATGGTGATCACGATGCCCAGCACCGCGGCCAGGATGCCGAAGCCCGGCATGCCCTCGGCGACCTTGTGCAGCGACTTGGCCGGCTGGCTCAGCTCTTCGTGGATGGCTTCCAGTTCCTGCTCGAGCACGCCTTCCAGTTCGTGGGCGTTGATCTTGCCCATCGCCATCAAGCGGAAGTTGTCGACGATGAAGGCGAGCAGTTTCGGCTCTTCCAGGATCAGCGGGTAGCGCTGGAACATCGGGCTTTCCTTGGGTGCCTCGACGTGGGCGTCGAGCGCCTTCAGGCCGCCGGCGGCGGTCTGCAGCAGTTCATACATCAGCAGCAGCAACTGGCGCTGGAATTCCGAATCGTGCTTGTGCTTGCCCGCGACCTTTTTCATCTGGCCGAGCATCTCGATCAGCACGTGCTTCGGGTTGGCCAGCACCAGCGCCCCCAACGCGGCGCCGCAGATGACGATCAGTTCGTTGGGCTGCCAGATGGCGATGGCGGTGCCGCCCATCAGCATGTAGCCGCCGAACACGGTGCCCAGCACGATGAGAATGCCTAAGATTTGCATGATGTTGTTACCTTTATTGTTGGTCGTGCAGCTTTCAGGCCTGGGCCAGTGCGGCTTTCATCTTGGCCAGCGCGGTCTTGTTGAGCTGGCAGACGCGGGCATCGGACAGGTCGAGCACGGCGGCGATTTCCTTGTAGCTGAGCTCGAACTCATAAATCATCTGGATCACGCGCTGCTCGCGCTCGTTGAGGGCGGCCAGTGCGTGTTCCAGGCTGCGCCGCACCGCGTACTGCTCTTCTGGCCCCGGCGCATGGCTGGCGCGCTCGGTGCTTTCCTGGAGCACGTCGTCGAAGCTGAGCAGTTCCTCGGCGACGTCGTCGAGCAGGAACTGGCGCCACTCGTCCTGGCTGATGCCGAGCGCCTCGGCCGCTTCCTTGTCGTTCGGCTCGCGGCCGAGCTTGCGGGTGAGGGCGCGCACGGCGTCGCGCATCTTGTGGCTGTCCTGGCGCACGGCGCGTGGCCGCCAGTCCTGGCGCCGCAGCTCGTCGAGGATGGCGCCACGCACGCGCAGCGACGCGTAGCTGGCGAAGCCGGTGTCGGGCGTGCCGTAGCGGCGCAAGGCCTCGAGCAGGCCCATCAGCCCGATCTGTTCCATGTCTTCGCGTCCCATCGCACCGGAAACCTGCGAGTTCAGCTGGCGTGCGATGCGTTTCACCAGGGGCGCATAAGCGACCAGGTGGCGCTGTTCGTCCTTCGCGCTCATCGCCGCGTGGTGGGCGGCACCGGCGTATTCGGTGCTGGCGTAGCTGTCGGCGTAGTCGGTCATGTAACCCACGATATCCCCGGTGTCATTCGATGATGAGCTTGCCGATCATGACTTCGGCGAACGGTTTTTCGGCGTGTTCGTGCTCGTAGTTGGCATCGAACGCGTGGTTCAGCTTCTCGGCGTACTTGTCGACGCTCATGCTCGATGCCTCGGCCATGGTGTAGCTCGACAGCGTGCGCACCGCCAGGCTGCGGATCAGCGGCAGGTTTTCCTTGGTTTCCTTTTCCTTGGCGTGCTCGGTGGCCAGCACCAGGTCGGTCGACAGGTAGTGCGACTCGGTTTCGTTGGGGCCGCGGCGCAGCATGACGATCACCTTGTCGAGGGTGACGTACTTCATCGGCTTGGCGTCTTTCTTTTCCGCTTCGGCTTTCTTTTCCTTGCCCTCGGCCGCGGCCGCAGCCGGCTTGGGCATGAACCACCAGACGGCACCGCCGGCGCCGGCGGCGCTGATGATCACGGCGCCGACGATGGCCAAAATCGTTTTCTTGTTCATTGTGCTTGTACTTGTACTTGTGTCGTATCTGCTGAGGGTGGGCTATCAGGCGTCGCGGGCGCCGAGCGAAAACGCCGACCCGGCATGGTTGGCTTCGGCCAGTGCGCGGCCGGGTTCGTCCTGCTCGCGGCCCGGCTGGCGGCCGCGGCCCTGCTGTTGCTGCTGCTGCGGATCGCCGAACGGGGATGCGCCGCTGTTCTTCGGTGTCGGGGTCACGGACACCGCGACGTCGGTGTACTGGCGCTGGGCCAGGTCGTTGCGCAGGTTGTCGCTGACGGTCTGGAGCTGGCGCAGTACTTCGCCGTTGCTGGCGGAGATGTTCACTTCCAGCGTACCGTTGCTGTGACGGATCGCGATGTCGATGCGACCCAGCTGGGGCGGCTCGAGGCGGATCACGGCCTGCTCCACGTTCTTCCCGACCTGCACCTGCAGGCGGTCGCCGAGGGCTTCCTGGAGGCTCTGGCGCCAGGCGGTCGGCGGACCGGCCAGCTTGACCGTATCGGCGCCCGGCTGGGGGCCGGCGGGCGCGGCGACGGCAACCTGCGGCGTGGCGGTGGTCGTGGTGGCGGTTGTCACGGTACGCTCGGCGGCGCCGTCCTGTCGGGCGTCGGTATCGGCGCCGGCATTGGCGCCGGCCTGGCTGCCCGCCTGGCCGGCGGCGGCCTGGACGGCGAAGCGCACGGCGCCGTCGTCCTGGCGCGCGGCCTGGGCGGTTTGCGCCGGCAGCTGGGCCAGTGCGATGTCGGCGCGGCGGCCGCCATCCTGGCCGGCCGCGCTCAGGCCATGTACGGCGCCGCTGCCGCTGCCGGCCGCCTGGGCGGCGGGCTTGCGTTCACCGCCGGCGGCGCCGCCCGCGGCCGTGTCGCCGCCCTGGGCGACCTGCACCGCCTGCACGATCTGCATCGGCGTCAGCGGCATCAGCGGCATGGCCATCGCGGCCAGCAGCGTGTTGTCCTGGGCGCCGGCGCCGGCGCCGTCGTCGCCTTCGGCGGACGGGCGGGTGTCGGCGGCGGATGCGCCCGCATCCGCGCTGGCGCTTGCCGTCCCGGACGGGACATCCGCCGGCGCCGCGGCCTGCAGGGCTTGCGACAACGCGGCGAAGGCATTCCCCGGCAGGACCGGCAGGGACGGCTGCGCGGCGGCGCCGTCGGCCTGGTCGAGCCATTGCGCAAACGGCGCGGCGGGCGGGACCGGCGTGGCAGCGGTGGTGGTCCCGGCCGGCTGCTGGCCGGCGCCGGCGGCGACGGTTTGCGCTGCCTGCACGGCGGCGCCGCTGGCCGCGGCCGGTGCCGATGCCTGTGCCGTCGAGGCGGCGGTGTTGACTAAGGTGGACATCATGCTCATCCCTGGCTCATGCCTGATTCGGTGTCGCTGTGCATCGCATACGCGGCCCAGCCGTCTTTGTTGTTACGAAGTTGCTCCAGGCGGGCTGCCAGCGCGCCGGAGGCCACGGCGGTGGCCTCGAGGGCGGCGTCGTGGGCCGTGCGCAGGCGCTGCAGGGCCTGGCGTTCGGCCACGCTCCACGGACCGCGTGCGGCCAGCGCCTGCAATTGCGGCGCCAGCGCGTTCACGTGCTCCCCGAGCCGCGCCCAGTCGGCGCCGGCGGCGGCGGCGCGCAGCGCGTCGCCCATGCGCAGCAGTTGGGCCTGGCGCAGCTCAGCCATTGCGCGCCTGGACGCCGTGCCAGCCCTGGCGGATCGTGGTCATGATCTTCACGACTTCGTCGATCATGGCCGGGTCCTGCTTGATGCCGGCGCCATGCAGGTGGCGCGCGCAGAAGTCATACAGGTTGGCCAGGTTGGCCACGACCTGGCCGCCGCTCTCGAAATCGAGGGAGCTGGACAGGCCGTTGATGATGTCGACGCACTTGTTGATGCTGGCCGCGCGCGGCTCGTAGCGCTTGGCGACGATGTGGGCGCGCGCACGCGCCAGTTCGTCGAGCAGGCCGTCGGTCAGCAGCAGGACGAGTTCGATGGGCGAGGCGCGCGAGGTCTGCGCATCCAGGCTGGTGGAGTGATAGCTGGCGTAGGCTTCTTGATAGGACATGGTTGCTCTCTCAGGACTTGTCGCTGCTGAACAGTGCGTCGAACATGGAAAGGTTGGAGTTCATCGTCGACTGCAGCGCTTGCAGGTCGGTGTATTGCTTCAGGTAGCGGGAGTAGGCCGAGTTGTACATCGCGTCGAGGTCGGACTGGCGCTTGCTCAGGGTCGCCGACAGGGCGTTGTTGGCGTCGGTACGCGTCTTGATCTGGCCGGTGGCGCTGTTGCTCCACTGGTTCAGGTAAGTGTTCAAGGAGCCGGCGACGCCGCTCGGATTGCTGATGCTGGCCGAGCCGAGCAGTTTGTCGAGGCCGGTCGGGTCGACCGTCAGCTGCTTGGTCAGGCGTGCCGAATCCAGGCTCAGCGAGCCGTCGCGGTTGGCGGTGATGCCGTAGCTGGCCAGCGAGGTGGCGCCGAGCGGGCGCATCAGCGACACCAGGCGGCTCTGCAGGGCCGAGACGCCGGCGTCGTGCGCGAAGGCGCCGGCGCTGACCTTGTTGGCCGGATCGCCGGCGTCGACCAGGCTGTCGATCGCGCTCTTGAGCTTGTTGTAGGCGTCGACGAAGGACTGCACGTTCTTGGTGGTGCCGTTGCTGTCGCCCGAGACCGTCAGCGTGACCGGCGTGCTGCCCGTGCTCTGGGCCTTGCTGACCGTGAACGACACGCCGTCGATGTTGGTGAAGGTGTTCGAGGACTGCTTGATCGCGGTGCCGTTCTCGCCGCCCAGCATGACGATCGCGTCCTGGGCCGCGGTCACCATGGTGCGGTTGCTGGTGGCCAGGCCGGTCTGCAGGCTGGAGCCGGTCGCGCCCGAGGGGTCGAGCGAGATGGTGTTGGCGACGCCGGTGTTCTTCGAGGTCAGCACCAGGCGGGTCTCGGTGCCGATGGTGACCACGCCGGCCGACACCTGGCCGGCATTGCCGGAGGAACGGTTGATCGCGGATGCCAGTTCGCGCACGCTCAGCACGCCGTCCTTGTCGGTGTCGGCATTCGCGGCCGACAGGTCGACGTCGAAGGTCAGCGGGGTGGCGGTGGTCGAGCTCTCGTCCTGCAGCTTGACCTTCAGCGTGCCGCCGAGGGTGGCGCCGTCGGCCAGGCCGTTGTACGAGACCTGGCCGGCGGTCGCGACCTGCTTCACGAACAGGCTGTAGGTGCCGGAGGCCGCGCTCGGCTTGGCGCTGGCGCTGCCGAAGCTGGTGTCGGACAGGATGGCGCTCTGCGCCAGCACCGACTTGCCCAGGCCGGTCAGCGTGCTCAGGCTGCCCTGGAAGGCGGAGATGGCCGAGCTCAGGGTCGACAGCGCCTTGGCGGTCGCGGTCGTGGTCGTGGTGTCGGTCTGGATCTTGGCCTGCAGGGTGGCGGTGGACTTTTCCGCCAGCGCCTGCGCGGTGGTGGTCGGATCGTAAGCCGGTGCGGTAATCGTTGATGCCATGTCTGTTCCTTTGGTTATTCGGCCCGTCCGGCCAGCCACGATTGCGTGGCGATTTCGTCTTCGCGCTTGCGCTGCGCGCGGTCCTGTTCGCGGCCGAACGCGGCTTCCTGCTGGGCCAGCACCTTGCCGAGCAGTTCGCGCCGGGTCCAGGCTTGCGTCAGCCTGCCCTGCGAGACCGCCATGTTGGCCTCGATCAGGTGCAGGTCGGTGCGGTGGGTGTCCGCCAGCGCGAACACGGCTTGCTTGTAGTTGCCGCAGTTGGCCGCCAGCACCGGCGACAGCGCGCCGGCGGATTGGCCCGATGCGCCGCTGCCGACAGCCAGCTCCGTCAACCGGTCGACGCTGTTCTGGAAGCGCACGCGCGTCGCTTCCTGCTTGGCGAGATCGGCCTGCAGGCGCTCGACTTCGGTGCTGCGCAGGCGCACCAGCGTGCCCAGGCTCTCGATCGTATTCATCTTGCTCATGCCATCATCGCTTTCAGCTGGTCGACCGACGGTGCCAGCGGCGCGTCTTCGCGCGTGCCCTGGCACAGGAAGGCTTCGATGTGCGGATGCAGCTTGACGGCGCGGTCGGTCTCCGGATCGGCGCCCGGCTGGTAGGCGCCGAGCGGGATCAGGTCGCGCACGCGCGCATGCTTGGCCATCGCCGCCTTCAGCTTGCGCGCGGCCTGCGCATGCTCGGGGCCGACCACCTGCGCCATGCAGCGGCTGATCGACTGGGCGACGTCGATCGCCGGATAGTGGCCGCGCTCGGCCAGTTCGCGCGTCAGCACGATGTGGCCGTCGAGGATGGCGCGCGCGCTGTCGACGACCGGGTCCTGCTGGTCGTCGCCTTCGGCCAGCACCGTATAGATGGCGCTCATGCTGCCGTTGGCGTTCTCGCCGTTGCCGGCCGATTCGCACAACTGCGGCAGGTTCGAGAACACCGACGGCGGATAGCCGCGCGTGGCCGGCGGTTCGCCCAGCGACAGCGCCACTTCGCGCAGCGCCATCGCATAGCGGGTCAGCGAATCGCACAGCAGCAGCACGTTCTGGCCGCGGTCGCGGAAGTGGGCCGCGATCGAGTGGCACATTTCCGTCGCCATCACGCGCATCATCGGCGATTCGTCGGCCGGCGCCACCACCACCACCGCGCGCTTCAGGCCATCCGGTCCGAGCGACTTCTCGACGAATTCGCGCACCTCGCGGTTACGCTCGCCGATCAGGCCGACGACGATCACGTCGGCCACGGTCTGGCGCGTGATCAGGCCGAGCAGCACCGACTTGCCGACGCCGGAACCGGCCATCAGGCCGACGCGCTGGCCCTTGCCGATCGTGAGCATCGAATTGATCGCGCGCACGCCGACGTCGAGCGGCTCTTCCACCGGCGCCTTGCGCAGCGGATTGACCTTGGGCGGCGTGGTCGAAAGAAGCTGGTCGCCGCCGAGGCGGCCCAGGCCGTCGATCGGCTCGCCCAGGCCGTTCACCATGCGGCCCATCCACGACGGGCCGATCTGGATGCTGGACGGGCCGGTGGCCGGCAGCACGCGCGCGCCGGTGACCAGGCCGTCGGCCTTCTTGAACGGCATCAGGTAGGTGACCTTGTCGCGGAAGCCCACCACCTGGGCGTCGAGCCAGCCGCCGTCGACGGTCTCGACGCGGCAGCGCTGGCCGGTGTGCAGCTTGCAGCCGACGCTTTCCAGCAGCAGGCCCTGCACCGCGACCAGGCGGCCGGTCGGCACCGCCACCGGCACCGTGCCGATGTCGAGCGAACGCAGGGTTTCGGCGAGCGCGCTCATTCGTCACCTTTCGCATCGGCGGCGGTGAGGCCCTCGCGCACCTGCTCCATGCAGGCGGCCAGGCGGTTCTGGCAGCCGGCATCGACTTCGTGGTCGCCGGCGCGCACGCGGCATTCGCCCGGCACCAGGCTCGGGTCGGCCATCAGGTTCCACTTCTTGGCGCGCTTCGGATCGAGTTCCTGGATGCGCTTGAGTTCTTCCGGATTGAGCAGCACCTCGACCTCGTCGCGGGTCGGCGGCATGCCGGCCAGCGCCTCGTCGACCAGCGCCAGCATCTGCACCGGCTGCAGCGCCAGTTCGGCGCGGATCACCTGGCGCGCGATCTTGCCGACCAGGTCGACCACTTCGTTGCGTTGGGCATTGCGGTATTCGGTCTTCAGCTTCTTCAGGCCGCGCAGCATGGCGTCGACCGGCTTGAGCGCCGCTTCGATCTCGGCCAGCGCCTGCTGGCGGCCTTCCTCGTAGCCGCGCGCCAGTCCCTCGGCGTGGCCCGACTCCACGCCCTCGGTGCGGCCCTGTTCGAGGCCGACGTCGTAGCCGTCGCGCTGGCCCTGGCGGAAGCCGTCGGCGACCGCGCCCTGCCAGTCCTCGCCCGCGTTGGCCGAGGATGCGGTGGCGCCGCTCGCAGCGATGTACTGCGACAGCGGCGGGAAGTGATAAGGCCGGAACTGCTTCATTCCGCGGTCGCCTCGGCAAACAGCTGCACTTCGATCTCACCGTTGTCGGCCAGCTCCTTGACCGAGGCCATGATCTCGCGGCGGGTCTGCTCGATGCGCGACATCGGCACCGGGCCGGAACGGCGCATCAGGTCCTCGAAGCTCTGGGCCTGGCGCTTCGGCATCGCGCCCAGCAGGGCGTCGCGCAGGGCCGGTTCGGCACCTTTCAGGGCGATCGCCCACTGCTCCAGCGGGATTTCGTCGAGCAGGCGCGAGATGGTCTGCTCGGTCTGTTTCGACAGGATGAAGAAGTCGTACATCGACATCTCGATCTTCGAGACCACCTCCGGATCGTGGGCGCGCAGCAGCTCGACCATCGTGCCGCGGTTGGTCGGCAGGCGGTTCAGGATCTCGGCGGCCTGGCGCACGCCTTCGACCGTCGAGCTCTGGGTGTCGAGCGCGGACAGGCAGCGCTGGACCAGCTCTTCCAGCTCGGCCAGCAGGTCGCGGTCGATCTCTTCCAGGCGCGCCAGGTTCAGCAGCACCAGTTCGCGGCCTTCTTCCGGCAGCGCGTCGATGATCTGGCCGGCCAGCGCGGCCGGCAGGAAGGCCAGGAACACCGCCTGCATCTGCACGTGCTCGTTGGCGATGTATTCGGCCAGCCACTTGGGCGAGGCGTACTGCAGGCGCGCCATCATCGGGCGGATGGCGTCGCCATAGATCGTGTTCAGGACCGAGTTGGCGATCTCGCTGCCCAGCGCCAGGTCGAGCGAGCGCTTCAGGTAGCTGCGCGAGGCGCCGTGCAAGCCGCTTTGCTGGCGGTAGTCGTCGAAGAACTTCTGCGCCGCGTTCTTGACGGCGTCGACCTTGATGCCGCTCATCCGCGACATCACCTGGGTCAGCTCGATCAGTTCTTCGCGCTCGAGGCAGCGCAGGACCGCCGCGGCCGGCTCTTCGCCGATCGACAGCAGTACGATGGCGGCCTGTTCGACCGGAGTGAGAGCGACTTCCTGCATATCGTTACTGTTCAGTTCCGGCATTTTTCTTCTGCACCCATTGTTTGACCACTTCCGCGACCCGCTCCGGTTCCTTGCCTGCAAGGACCTTCAGATGGTCGACCATCACATCCACAGCCGAACCGGCCGGGGGCAAATCATAGTTTTCGAGCAGCGGCTGGACCGGCAGCGTGCCGCCCAGCGCCGGGGTGGCGGCCGCGCCGCCGGCTGTCGCCGGGGCGGCCAGCGCACCGGCCGCCGCGCCGCCGGCCAGGGCCGGGGTGCCCGCCGCGCCCGCCAGTTGCGGGGCAGCGGCGCCTTGCGGCAGCACGCGCTGGGTCAGCGCACGCATCAGCGGACGCAGGACCAGGAACCAGCCCAGGATCGCGCCGATCGCGTACATCGCCCAGCCGGTCATGTCGACCACGTTGTCGCGCTGCTGGTACCACGGCTCGATCGGGGCCGCTGCCGGGAAGCTCAGGGCCGACACCGCCAGCACGTCGCCGCGCTGGGTGTCGATGCCGAGGCCGCCGCGCAGGATCTTCTCGATGTTGGCGATCTCGGCCGGCGTCCAGCCGGTCTTCGGCGTGGCCGCCTTGGCGTTGTTCAGCACCACCGCCACCGACAGCTTCTTCAGGCGGCCGCGCGCACGCTTGATCTGGGTGATGGCGCGGTCGTAGGCGTACTGGCGGGTGGTCGCATTCTTGCGGTTGCTGCCGTCGTCCTGCTTGGGCGCGGCGTTGGGATCGGTGCCGGCTGCCGTTGCGCCGCCTTCCGGCGCCGCAGCGGCCGGCGGACGGTTCGACAGGGTGCCGGGCACGCCCAGCGCCATGCGGTTCCTGTCCATCTCTTCGCGCATCGCCTCGCTGGTCACCTTCGGGGCTTCGCCGTACTTCTCCTGGGTTTCCTCGATCTTGTCGTTGTCGACGTCGGCGGTCACGCTGACCTTGAAGTTGTCGGCACCCAGCACCGGGCCGAGCAGTTCGTTGACGTTGGTGCGCACCTCGTCCTGGAAGTGCTTGGCGGCGCTGTCGGCCTGGGCCGCGCCGTCGAAGCCTTCGCTCAGGTCGACGCGCGAGGACAGGTAGTTGCCGTTCTGGTCGACCAGCGACACGCGCGCCGGCGACAGGCTGGCCACGCTGCCCGACACCAGGTTCACGATCGCCGCGATCTGTTCGTTCGACAGGGTGCGGCCCGGCTTCACCGCCACCACCACCGAGGCCGACGACTTGTCGCCGTCGCTGGCGACGAAGGAGGTCGACTTGGCGATCGCCAGGTGCACGCGTGCCGAGGCGATCGCATCCATGGTCAGGATCGATTGCGACAGCTCACCCTCCAGGCCGCGGCGGAAGCGCACGTCCTGCACGAACTGCGACACGCCCAGCGGGTCGTTCTTGTCCATCAGTTCGAGGCCGGCCGGCAGCTGCGCGGTCACGCCTTTGGCGGCCAGCAGCATGCGCACCTTGCCGAGCTGGGAAGAGGGCACCAGCACCTGGCCGGACTGCGGATGCACGCGGTAGGCCACGTGCTCGGCTTCGAGCACGCCCATCATGTCGGCGGCAGCGACCTTCTCGCTGGCGCCGAACACCGGCTTGTAGCTCGACTGGTCGTTCCACATGTAGAGCATCACCGCGGCGGTCACGCCGAGGGCGAGGACCAGCATCGGGGTCAGGTTCCTGGAGAACGCGGGCGGGAGCGCGAGGCGCTTGCCGGCGATGGCGGACTTTAATGCAGCGATCACGTTTCGATTCCTGGGTGATTAAGCTTGATCAATGAACTTGATCAAACTGGGAGCTTGAGCAGCTCGTCGACGGCGCCCATGACTTTATTGCGGACTTGCATCAACATGGAGAAGGACAGGTTCGCTTGCTGCGACGACAGCATGGCGCCGACCAGGTCGTCGCTCTTGCCGCTGTCGACCGCGGCCATCTTGTCGCCGGCGACGCGCTGTTCCTGGTCGACGCCGGCGATCGCATCCTTCATGCTCTGCGTGAAGGACGAGCCGCCATTGGCATTCGCCTGGCCAAGCTGGGCGGCGTCGATCGACGGCGCCACCGCCAGGCGGCCGGCATCGTTGGTCAGTGCCGCCAGGTCGGCCCGGATCAGACCGGCAAGTTCAGTTCCCATCGTGTTCCCACTCCATGATCAAGTGATGTGTATTGGTAGGTGCGCGGTAGAAATTTGACAGTGTTGCTTAGTGTCACTACCGGTCAAAGTTAATTGCTTTGAAGAAATTGTTAAATCTGCAGGGGCGTGGCAGAAACCGGGTATCCTCGCCATGTGGAAGAAACAGCCACATGTATTTAGGTGACACTCCGTCAATTTCGAGAAATCTTCATCAGATGTGAGCATCTTACCGTACGGCAATGGCGAAATCAAAGCGGATTCGCAAACGACGAGACACAATTTAGCAGGTATAATTGTTGCCCAGGGGAATGAAAAGAAAGCATTCCTGATTAGTAGAATGTTAATTTTAAAATGCCGATCGTTAACACAGCCAACGCCGAACAGCATCCCGTGCTCGATCCCCGTCTCCTGGGGCGTCCGGTGCATCTGCTGCCCCAGTTTGCAGTCCGTCTGCAGGATGACCTCGAGGCCCTGATGCAGGGCAGCGCGCGCCGCTACTGGGCCGGCTGGCGCCTGGAAACCGTCGAATTCGGGCGTGCGCCGCAGCTCGACAGCCTGCGTTGGATGGCCGCAACTGGCCTTCTGGGCACGGTTTCGGTGGCATTTGACCGTGGTTTATTGCTGACACTGTTGGAACGGCGCTACGGTGGGCGTGGTGCCGGCGCAACTCAGCAGGGACAGAAAGAGCGTCAGGGCGAGCGTGTGACGGCCACCGAAGACCGTCTGAGCGTCGTACTGACGCAACAAATGATCGACGTGTTGTATGGACGCGTCGCTGTCGGTACGGCAATGGAGGTCGCGCCGCAGCCGGTGCCGGCGAATGCTGTTGCCACTGCGACCATGCCGGGAGCGACCAACTGGGCCGTGCGGGTCGGGGTGCGCGACGCCGCCGACGTCGCCGGGGAGTTCTGGATTGCGCCCGATCAAGCCTTGATGGCAACTATTCTGGGCAGCCTGCGCCCGGAGCAGCCGCGCCCGCGCGCTGCGCGTGGTCCCAGCGAACCGCTGGCGACTAAACTGCAGGTCAAGCTCGACGGCCGCCTGGTGAGCAAGGAAATCACCCTGGGCGCGCTGTTCGACTTGAAGGTGGGTGACGTCATCCCGGTCAGCATGGGCCGGGCCGACGTGTTGCTCGACGAAGCGCGGCTGTTCACCGCCGCGGTTGCCGAGAGCAAGGGAAAGCTGTGTTTAACCTCATTTGAAGATGCCGAGTAACCCAATATGAACCTGAACGATCAATTCGCCGGCGGCGACATCATCATCGACGACCTGGCCGACGACGCCGCCCCGGTGGCCACCGCGCCATCGGCGCGCCTGCCGCAAATGATGCGCCGCATCCCGGTGACCCTGACGCTGGAAGTGGGCTCGGCCCGCATCTCGCTGCAGGAACTGATGGCCATCGGCCCGGCCAGCGTGATCCCGCTCGACGCCCTGGCCGGCGAGCCGCTGGTGATCAAAGTGAACGGCGCCGCCATCGGCCGCGCCGAAGTGGTGGTCGCGGGCGAGCAGTACGGCCTGAAGGTCATCGACCTCGACGGCCTCAACCTGGACCTGATCGCACCATGACGTTCAAGCAGGGCGGCGCTGGTGTGCGCCGCTGGACGCCGGCCATCGCCGGCGTTTTCCTATTTGCCGCCGCGACGAGCGTCTGGGCCGCCCCGGCCGGACAGGACGTGCTGCCCGGCATCATCCCCGGCGCCACCAGCGGCCTGACGGTCAAGTCGCAGATCCTGGTCCTGATGACCATCCTCGGGCTGCTGCCCGTGATGGTCATGATGATGACCAGCTTCACCCGCTTCGTGATCGTCCTGTCGCTGCTGCGCCAGGCCCTCGGCCTGCAGCAGGGCCTGCCCAACCGGATCGTCACCGGGGTGGCGCTGATCCTCACCCTGCTGGTGATGCGTCCGGTCGGGCTGCAGGTCTGGAACGAAGCCTTCCTGCCCTACGACCAGGACAAGATCTCGCTGGAGACGGCCCTCAAGACGGCCGAGGTGCCGCTGTCGCGCTTCATGCTGGCCCAGACCAGCAAGACCGCGCTCAACCAGATCGCGCACCTGGCCGGCGAGCCGGCGAACATGCAGCCGATGCAGCGCGCCTTCACGGTCAAGATGGCGGCCTTCGTGCTGTCCGAACTGAAGAGCGCCTTCCAGATCGGCTGCATGCTGTTCATCCCGTTCCTGATCATCGACCTGGTGGTGTCGTCGGTACTGATGGCGATGGGCATGATGATGCTGTCGCCGCTGGTGATCTCGCTGCCGTTCAAGCTGTTGCTGTTCGTGCTGGTCGACGGCTGGACCCTGACCGTCAACACGCTGGTCGGCAGCATTCACGGGTGGTGAGCCATGACGCCTGATATCGCTGTCGACATCGTCGTCGAGGCCCTGCAGCTGGTGATGCTGCTGGTGCTGGTGCTGGTGGTGCCCGGCCTGATCGCCGGCGTCATCGTCGCGCTGTTCCAGGCCGCGACCCAGATCAACGAACAAACCCTGAGCTTCCTGCCGCGCCTGCTGGTGACGCTGGTGGCGCTGGTCCTGGCCGGCCACTGGATGACGGGCAAGCTGATGGATTATTGCGTGTCCGTGTTCCAGCGCGCGGCCCAGCTGGTGGGCTGAGTGGATAGCTAGATGCTCGAAGTCGCAAACCTGCTGTTGCCGACCCTGATGGCGCTGTGGTGGCCGTTCTGCCGCATCATGGCGATGCTGTCGACCGCCCCCGTCCTCGGCGAAGGCATGGTGCCGATTCCGGTGCGCGTGCTGCTGTCAGTGGTGCTGGCATTCCTGATGCTGCCGCTCACCAAGGTGGCGGCGATGCCGGACCCGTTCTCGCTGGCCGGCGTGGTCACGATGATCGAGCAGGCCGTGATCGGCGGCGTGATCGGGCTGGCGCTGCAGCTGACGATGGCGGTGGTGAGCATGCTGGGCTTCCTGGCCTCGAGCCAGATCGGCTTTTCGATGGCGCAGATGAACGACCCGATCAACGGCCAGCAGTCGGACGTGGTGTCGACGCTGCTCGGGCTGGTGTCGATACTGGTGTTCTTCGCGATCGACGGCCACCTGGTGCTGGCCGGCGTGATGGGCCAGAGCTTCCGCGCCTGGCCGGTGGCCGGCGGCTTCGGGCCGCTGCTGCTGGAGACGGTGGCGCTGAACGTCGGCTGGGTGTTCTCGGCCGCGGTCCTGCTGGCGCTGCCGATCGTGTTTTCGACGCTGGTGGTGCAGATCGGTTTCGGTTTCCTGAACCGGGTGGCGCCGTCGCTGAACCTGTTCTCGCTCGGCTTTTCGCTGGTGACGCTGTTCGGCCTGATGATGCTGGTGCAGGTGGTGCGCTTCGTGCCCGAACACTACGTGCAGATGACCAACCAGGTGCTGGAGATGCTCCAGCAGCAAATGACGGTGGCCCATGGCGGACGCATATGAGTGAAAGCAGCGGCGGCGACAAGACCGAAAAGGCCTCGGCCCAAAAGCTGAAAAAGGCGCGCGAGCAGGGGCAGGTGGTCCGCTCCAAGGACCTGGCCACGGCGGTCGGCATCCTGGCCAGCCTGAAGCTGTTCGTGTTCCTGCTGCCGGACTACCTGGAATCGTTCCGCGCGCTGTTCCGGCTGGTCTATGTACCGCTCGGCGCCGCGGGCTCGATCGAGAACGCGCTGTCGGTGGTGTGGGGCAGCGCCGCGGCGCTGCTGGTCAAGATGGTGCTGCCGCTGCTGGGCGTGCCGCTGGCGATCGTGGTGTCGAGCATGGTGCCGGGCGGCTTCGTGGTCTCGGGCAGCAACCTGATGCCGCGCTTCGACCGCTTCTCGCCGGTGAAGAACCTGGGCCAGCTGGCATCCGGCAAGCACTGGACCACCTTCGCCAGCTCGGTGGCGAAGGCGGCCCTGCTGGCGACGGTGCTGGTGCACGTGGTGCGCTCGGCCGGCGGCGCCTGGGTCGAGCTGCAGCGCATGCCGCTGAGCGACGCGCTGCTGCACGGCGCCGGCATGATGTTCGACGGCCTGATGTCGCTGGTCGCGGTGTTCCTGATCTTCGCCGTGATCGACGTGCCGCTGCAGGCCTTCCTGTTCGCGCGCGGCCAGCGCATGAGCAAGCAGGAAGTGAAGGAAGAGTACAAGAGCTCCGAGGGCAAGCCCGAGGTGAAAGGGCGCATCCGCCAGCTGCAGCAACAGCTGGCGCGGCGCAGCGTGAACAAGACCGTGCCGACGGCCGACGTGGTGATCGTCAACCCCGAGCACTACGCGGTGGCGCTGAAATACGATACGGACCGCGCCGAGGCGCCGTTCGTGGTGGCCAAGGGCGTCGACGAGATGGCCCTGTACATCCGCGCGGTGGCGGCCAAGCACAAGATCGAGACGGTCTCGCTGCCGCCGCTGGCGCGCGCCATCTACAACACCAGCCAGGTGCAGCAGCAGATTCCCGCCCAGTTGTACCAGGCGGTGTCGCAGGTGCTGAACTATGTGCTGCAATTGAATGCTTTCCGTGCAGGCCGGCGCCAGGCGCCCCCACGGTTCCCCAATGAAGTGGCCGTGCCGGCCCATTTGAGTGAGGTATCCGCTAAATGAACATGATTAACAGTCTGCTCGTCGAGCTGCGCCGTCTGAAGTACGGCACCCCGGCGTTCCTGCTGGCCATCCTGGCGATGATCATGCTGCCGCTGCCGCCGGTCCTGCTGGACGTGCTGTTCACCTTCAACATCGTGATGGCGCTGGTCGTCATCCTGGTGTCGGTGTCCTCGAAACGGCCGCTGGACTTCTCGGTGTTCCCGACCGTGATCCTCGGCACCACGCTGCTGCGCCTGGCGCTGAACGTGGCCTCGACCCGGGTGGTGCTGCTGCGCGGCCACGAGGGCACGCACGCGGCCGGCCAGGTGATCGAAGCCTTCGGCAACGTCGTCATCGGCGGCAATTTCGTGGTCGGCATGGTGGTCTTCGTGATCCTCATGATTATCAACTTCGTGGTGGTCACCAAGGGCGCGGAACGGATCTCGGAAGTGTCGGCGCGTTTCACGCTGGACGCGCTGCCGGGCAAGCAGATGGCGATCGACGCCGACCTGAACGCGGGCCTGATCAACCAGGAAAAGGCGATCCAGCGGCGCAAGGACGTGGCCAACGAAGCCGACTTCTACGGCGCCATGGACGGCGCCTCGAAGTTCGTGCGCGGCGACGCCATCGCCTCGATCCTGATCCTCCTGATCAACATCATCGGCGGCGTCGCGATCGGCGCCCTGATGCACGACCTGTCGTTCGCCGACGCCTTCAAGACCTACGCGCTGCTGACCATCGGCGACGGCCTGGTCGCCCAGATCCCGGCGCTGCTGCTGTCGGCCGCGGCCGCGATCCTGGTCACCCGCATCAGCGACTCGGGCGACTTCGAGCAGCAGGTCGGCGGCCAGCTGCTGGCGCAGCCGAACGTGCTGTTCTCGGCCGCCGGCGTGATGATCATCCTGGCCCTGGTGCCGGGCATGCCGTGGTTCTTCTTCATGGTGTTCGCGGCCGCCCTCGGCTACGTCGGCTGGAAGCTGACGCGCGAGATCAAGGCGCCGGACACCGCCGGCGTGGCCGCGATCGAGGCGGCGCTGCGCGACGACCGCGCGCCGGAACTCGACTGGCAGCAGCTGCCGGTGGTGCAGCCGATCGCGGTGGCGGTCGGCTACAAACTGGTGCACCTGCTCGACAAGGGGCAGGGCGAAACCCTGAGCAAGCGCATCATGGGCGTGCGCCAGAGCCTGTCCGAACAAATGGGCCTGCTGCTGCCCGCCATCGGCGTGCGCGACGACCTGACGCTGCGTCCGAACCAGTATTCGATCGCGATCAACGGCACCGTGGTGGCGGAAGGCGAAGTGCAGCCCGACTGCCTGATGGCGATCGCCTCGCCCAACGTCTACGGTGAACTGGATGGCATCCCGGGTATCGAGCCGGCCTTCGGCATGGCCGTGACCTGGATCGAGGCGGACCAGAAGGCGCACGCGCTGGGGCAGGGCTACCAGGTGGTCGAGGTGGCGAGCGCGATCGCGACCCACACCTCGAAGGTCGCGCGCGACTACATGGCGGAGCTGTTCCGCCACGAAGACGTGCCGGCGATGCTGGACCGCCTGACGGCGCTGTCGCCCAAGCTGGCGGGCGCGCTCGACAAGGCGCTCACCCACACCCAGCTGCTGCGCGTGTTCCGCGTGCTGCTGGCCGAGAACGTGTCGCTGAAGGACATCGTGGTGATCGCCACCACGCTGCTGGACAGCTCGGAAACCACCAAGGATCCGATCCTGCTGGCGGCCGAGGTGCGCTGCGCGCTGCGCCGCCAGATCGTGTCCACGCTGTACGGCAAGAAGAAGGACATGCCGGCGTTTAACCTGTCGGGCGAGTTGGAAAACATGCTGCTCGGGTCGCTGAACCAGGCACGCCAGGCCAACGGCGGCAAGGTCGCGCTGGACAACTACCCGATCGACCCGCAACTGCTGTCGCAGCTGCAGCTGAACATGCCGGTGGCGCGCGAGCAGATGAAGCAGCAGCACACGCCGCCGCTGCTGCTGGTGCTGCCGCAGATCCGTCCGCTGCTGGCACGCTACGCGCGCCTGTTCGCGCCGGGGCTGCACGTGCTGTCGTATAACGAGATTCCGGAGAACCGCGAAGTCTCGATCGTCGGCACCGTCGGTTGATCGACGGGTAGCGCCGACGATATAAACGTAGATATGACGTAGGGTGGGCTCCCGAGCCCACCCTACGTCAGCATACGGCAAACGTCCGCGTGGGCACGGTGTGCCCACCCTACGCCGGCAGCAGCAGCGCCAGCTCCGCCACCGCCCGGAACACCGGCAGACTCAGGGCCGATGCCGCCTCCGCCGACGGCAGGCGCGCATGCACCGGCCCGTCCTGCAAAATCTCGACGTACTTCCATCCGAGCACGCGCAAGCCGGTGCGCCGCACCGCCGCTTCCAACTCGGGCTGCAGCGTGCGCATGCGTTCCAGCGTGCGGCTGTCCTGCGCCCACACCTCGATGCGGACCCCGTCCGCGACCGGCTCCGCCTGCACCGTCACGATGCTGCCGTCGGCCAGCACCAGTTCCAGGCGCAGGGCGGCGCGGGCGCGGCGGCGGCGCCGCTCCGGCTGCTGTTCCGACCGCTGTTCCGACTCATGCTGCACCACGCGCAAATGCTGGCCGCGCGGGCCGTTGGCGTGGATCGTGAAGCGCCACGCATCCTGCGGCGCGCCCAAGAGTTCGGCCTGGCGCAACACCCGCGCATCCGCGATCGGCTGGCCGCTGAGCAGGAGCGCCGCCGGCACCTGGCCGGCGCGCGCCTGCTGCTCGCGGGTAGCGAACTGGGTGCCGTAGTTGCGCACCATGCCGCGCCACGAACTGGCGAGCGTGCCGCCGTCCGGCGTCGGCCAGTTCAGCTGGCGCGACATGATCACCTGGTCGGGCCGCATCGCCGCACCGTCCGGCACATCCGCGGCGGGGGCGGGCAGTGCCGGCGCCAGTTGCGGCAGCGGCAGCGCGTCGAGTTCGGCCTGCAGCAGCGCCACCGGCGCCACGGCCGTGACGGCGCCGACCGGCATCGGCGGCAGCGAAGGCACCGCGAGCGGCGGGAGCAGGGCGGGGAAGGAGAAGCTGGCCATGATGAGCACAGTGTAAAAGTAAAAAGGCCAACCGTGCGGCTGGCCTTCGTGAAAATCCCGCCTGTGCCAGCGCGGGAGCGTGCCCGTAGGCCGAACGATTACTGCAGGAGCGACATGACCATCGAGGACATGCTGTTGGTCTGCTTCAGCATCGCGGTGCCGGCTTGCATCAGCATCTGGTTCGAGGTCATGCTCGACGACTCGGTTGCGAAGTCGACGTCCATGATGCGGCCAGCGGCGGCCTGGGTGTTCGAGCTGACGTTCGACAGGTTGTTGTAGACGTGGTCCAGGCGGTTGGCCACGGCGCCCAGCTTCGAACGCAGTGCGCTGACGCTGTCGATCGCGCTGGCCAGGTCGCCGATGGTGGCGTTGGCGTTGGTGCCGGTGATGTCGGTACCGATCGCGGTGGCGGCGGCGCCGGTGGTGCCGTTGTAGGAAGCGGCTGCGTTCTTGATGGCGGTGTGGACGTTGGTCAGTTCGGTGGCGAAGCTGGCGGTCATCTTCTCCGACGAATCGGCGCCGATCTGGAAGGTCATGCCGGCGGTTGCGCTCAGCTTGCTGGTGCCGCCTGCGGTCAGCAGGGTGCTGCCGCCGAACTTGGTGTTGGCCATGATGTTGCCCAGTTCGTTGCTCAGCTGGTCGAACTCGCCCTGCATCGCGGTCTGGTCGTCGGTCGACGACGAGGCGTCGGAGGACTGGGTGGCCAGGTCTTTCATGCGGACCAGGATGTTGCCGACTTCGGACAGCGCGCCTTCGGCGGTCTGCATCATCGAGACCGAATTCTGGGTGTTGCGCATTGCGACGGCCATGCCGCTGGTCTGCGACTTCAGGCGGGTGGCGATCTGCAGGCCGGCGGCGTCGTCCATTGCCGAGTTGATGCGGTAGCCGGTCGACAGGCGGGTCATCGAGGTCGACAGCGACTTCTGGGTGGTGCTGATCGAGTTCTGTGCGGAGAGCGAGGCATTGTTGGTGTGAAGGCTCAGCATGGTGAAGCTCCTAAAAAATTGGGTGTTGGTCACTGGAGCAGCGATTCGTCGCGCTCTCACAAGTACAAGACGACCGTTTTCCACCGGGCATTAAATTCCATATGGAAATTTTTTTGAAAAATTTTTAGACGTGCTGTTTTAACAATGACAGTGGCAGATTGCATATGTTTATGCCCCTGTATGCCTAGGAATACCTGCCTTGTGTCAAACGGTCGCCACGACAAACTTACAATTTGGCGGATATCTTTTGCTCCATGGCAAGTGCACATCTATAATTCTTGAATGCCCCGGCGTCGGCCGATCGCGTTCTTCGCCGCCGCCTCACTCATCCGGCTCACTCACTTTCACGCTTCTCATCATGGCAAAACCATTCGCACATCCGGCTCCCCAGCACGGCCAGGCCGCCGCCACAGCAGCACGAGCAAACCATCTATATATGGAAGGCCTGCAATTGCACCACCAGGGCGAACTGGCCAAGGCAGCTGCCTTCTATGAACAGGTATTGTCGCTGGTGCCGAAGCATGTCGAGGCGCTGCACCACGTGGGCATCATCGCTTTCCAGGAGGGGAACCACGAATTGGCCGTCGGTTTCATCCGCGCGGCCCTGGCCCAGAACCCGAACGTGGCGGCGGCTCATTGCGACCTCGGCAATGCATTGAAGGAGTTGAACCAGCTCGGCAATGCGCTGAACAGCTACGACCGCGCGATCGAACTGGCGCCGGGCGACGTCGATGCCTATTACAACCGCGGTGCCACCCTGCACGCGATGAAGCGCTTCGACGACGCGCTGGCCAGCTACGACCAGGCACTGGCACGCAACCCGGGCGACGCGCAAGCCTTGAACAATCGCGGCGTGACGCTCAAGGAGCTGCAGCGTTTCGAGGACGCGCTGGCGAGCTACGACAGGGCGCTTGCCCTGGCGCCGGACTTCGTGGACGCCTGGAGCAACCGCGGCATCGCGCTGCGCGAACTGGGCCAGTTCGAGCAGGCGCTGGAAAGCCTCGACACCGCGATCTCGCTCAAGCCGCGCTTCGCCGATGCCCATTGCAACCGCGGCATCGTACTGCAGTCCATGGACCGGTCGCAGGAAGCACTGGACGCCCATGATTATGCGATCAGCCTGAATCCGCGCTTCGCCCAGGGTTACCATAACCGTGCCTTGACCTATTACGAACTCGAACGCTGGCAGGAGGCGCTGGCCGATTCCCAGCAGGCCATCCGCCTGCGTCCCGATTACGCCGAAGCCTACGCCTGGCTGGGCGAGACGCTGCAGGAGATGAAGCAGTTCGAAGCCGCCGTCAAGAGCTACGACGTGGGCATCCGGCTCGGTTACGAGACCCCGGAGCTGCACGAGCGGCGCAGCGCGGCGCTGGGAGAACTGAAGCAGTTCGACCAGGCGCTGGACGCGATCGACAAGGCCCTGACGATGAAGGATTACCCGATCGGCCAGTGCGTGCGCGGCGGCGTGCTGCTGCGCATGGACCGCCACGACGAGGCACTGGCCTGCTACGAGCGCGCGATCGCGATGGCGCCCGACCTGGCCGAAGCCCACCACAACCGCGCGATCGTGCTGGGTCTCCAGCAGCGCGATGCCGAATCGCTGGCTGCCTTCGACACCACGCTGGCGCTCGATCCCGCGCTCAACCTGGCGCGCTGGAACCTGGCGCTGATGAACCTGCGCCGCGGCGCGCTGCTGGAAGGCTGGCGCGGCTACGAATGGCGCTGGCAGACCCCGGGGATCAGCGTCTACAAGGAGCGCCGCACCTTCGTCCAGCCGCTCTGGATGGGCGAGGAACCATTGGCCGGCAAGACCATCCTGCTGTATGCCGAGCAGGGCATCGGCGACACGCTGCAGATGTGCCGCTATGTCGAAAAGGTGGCCGCGCTCGGCGCCCGTATCGTGCTCGAAGTGCAGCCGGCGCTGGTGCGCCTGCTGCGCGACCTGCCGGGCGTGGCGGCGATCGTGGCGGGCGGCAGCCGCCTGCCGGCGTTCGACCTGCAATGTCCTCTGATGAGCCTTCCGCTGGCGTTCCAGACGACGCTGGACGCGATGCCCGCGCCGCGCCGCTACCTCGACGCGGATCCTGCCCGCGTCGCCGCCTGGGAAGCCACGCTCGGACCGAAGACGCGGACCCGCGTCGGCGTCGTCTGGAGCGGCAGCACCATCCACCTGGGCGACCATCACCGCAGCGTCGCGCTGGCCGAGTTCGCGGCGCTGTTCGGTGGCGATTGCGAGTTCGTGTCGCTGCAGAAGGAAGTGCGCGACGCCGACCAGGCCGTGCTCGCGGGCCTGCCGCAGGTGCGCCACGTCGGCGCGCAACTGGAGGACATGACCGATACCGCGGCCCTGTGCGAACTGATGGACCTGGTGATCTCGGTCGACACCAGCGTGGCCCACCTGGCCGCCGCGCTGGGCCGGCCGGTCTGGATCCTGCTGCCATCCAATAGCGACTGGCGCTGGATGCGCGAGCGCAGCGACAGCCCCTGGTATCCGACGGCCAAACTGTTTCGTTGCAACAAGGACAGCGCATGGGGCGACGTGCTGGCCAGCGTGCGCCGTGACCTGGAGGCGCTGGCGTGACGGGGAACAGCATGCGTTTGCCGATCAAGGTCATCAGCCTGCCGGGTTCGCTCGAACGCCGGGCCGCCTTCGCCGCCAACAACAGCCACGTCGCCTACGACTTCTTCGATGCGGTCGACGGCAAGCAGATCCAGCCGCAGATGGCGCGCCTGCCCGACCTGTTCGCGCCCGGCCTGGAGTACACGGCCGGCGCGGTCGGCTGCGCGCTCTCGCACCTGACGCTGTGGCAGGACGTGGTCGATAGCCAGCAGCCGCTCACCATCCTCGAGGACGACGCCATCCTGCGCCACGATTTCGAGACGCGCGCGGCACAGGCCGTCGCCGGCCTGCCGGCCGACTGGGATATCGTGGTGTGGGGCTGGAACTTCGATTCGATCCTGTCGCTGAACATCCTGCCAGGCATCTCGCCGGCCGTCGTGCAGTTCAACCAGACCCAGTTGCGCGCGACCATGCGCAACTTCCAGGCACTGACCGGCGCGCCGGCGGTGCTGCGCCTGGGCGAATGCTTCGGCACCTGCGCCTACACCATCAGTCCGGCCGGAGCGCGCCGCTTCATGGCGGCTTGCTTCCCGCTGCGCCCGTTCCGCCATTACGTGCAGGGCATCAAGCGCGACCTGCCCAACAACGGCATCGACATCCCGATGATCCAGCTGTACGGCCTGGTCAACGCCTTCTGCGCGATGCCGCCGCTGGCCGCAACCCGCAACGACCGGACGGCCTCGCTGGTGCAGGCACCCTGACCGCAATACGCCCCTTATTTCATGAAGAACGCTATGCAGCCCCTCGATTACACAACGATTCCACGCGTGGTGCACCGCATCTGGTTCGGTCCGAAGCCGATCCCCGACGAGTACCAGAAATATTGGGAAGCATGGCAGCGCCAGCTGCCCGATTTCGCATTCCGCACCTGGCGCGACGACGACGTCCTCGCATTCCAGACCGCGCCGCAGATCGCGCGCGCGGAAGGCATGGCGCGCAAGGCCGATATCGCACGCTATGAAATCCTGCTGCGCCACGGCGGCATCTACCTCGACTGCGACATCTTCCCTTACAAGCGTTTCGACGACACGCTGCTCGACAACGAGCTGGTGGTTTGCAACGAGAGCGGGGACGAAAGCATCTGTTCGATCGGCTTCATCGCCGCGATACCGGGGGCGCAGGCGCTGGCCTGGGCGGTCGATGCCCTGTTGACGCGGCAGCTGAACCGCCGCCCCCCGAACGAGGAGACCGGCCCGTGGTTCTTCCGCGAAGCGCTGCGCCACGGACCACATACGAAGCTCCCCACCATGAGCTTTTATCCCTACCTCTTCAACGAGCCGTTTTCGGCGGTCCTGGAACGCGACCTGTCCGCCACCTACGGCATCCATGTGTGGGGCGGCTCCTGGCTGGACGACAGGCAGAAACTGGCCAAGGTGATGGAACGCGTGCAGCATGGCGACCTCGAGGAAGCGGCCCACCTGTCCGCCGGCATGCAGGGCGACGGCGAGCAGATCCATGCGTATGCCAACCTGGCCCGCGCCGCCCGCATGAAGCTCATGGAGGCGGCCAAGCATGCCATGCTGGGCAACCACCTGAAGATGGAGAACGTGGCGCCGCTGGCCTTCCTCAAGGCCGGCCTGTTCCTGATGACGCAGGTCACCGATGCGCTGGTGTGGCAGATCGGCGCCGCCGACGGCATCCTGGTCGATCCGCTGCGCACGCTGATGGTGAACTTCGACCCGCACGCCGTGCTGGTCGAGCCCAATCCTTACATGCATGCCAGGCTGCGCAAGAACTACGCCAACAACCAGCGTACCCGCTTCATCCAGGCTGCACTGGGCGCGGTGCCCGGTACCCTGCGCCTGAACGCGATCAATCCGGAAAAAGTCGAGGCCAATGGCCTGCCCGGATGGGCGCTCGGCATCTCATCGGCTTATACCGACCGCAACGCGATCGGCGGCCTGACCATCGACGCCGACATGACGCGCGCGATCGGGGCATGCGTGGAAGAGATCGATGTCGACCTGGTCGACGTCGAGCATCTGCTGGCGCTGCACGACCACGTGCCCCCGGCTATCGTCGTGATCGACGTCGAAGGCATGGATGCGCAGATCGTCGAGTTGGTCCTGGACCGCGGTATCCGTCCGTTCATCCTGCAATTCGAGGCACAGTGCCTGCCTCAGGCTGAAATGGACCTGGTGATGGCCATGCTGCAGGACGAATACGTCAGCCTGCGCTTCGGCGAAGACATCGTCGCCTATCGCAAGGATTTCCTGGAAACCTACTGCGAGCATATCTACGTCGAGAACGGCATTCACACGATCTACCGCGATGCGGTCGCCTTCGTGATGAATATTGCCTAGGTCAAGGCGCGCGGCACGGTCCTGGCCCGTTCCAGCACCTCGAGCAGCTGGCCGAAGTCCACGGGTTTCACCAGGCGCGCATCGAAACCCGGGCCGGCGCTCTGCGCATGCTGGTTTTCGCCCCAGCCGGTGACGGCGATGATGCTCATCGTCTCGCCCCACGTGTGCTCGCGCACGCGGTGCGCGACTTCGTACCCGTTCAGCCTGGGCATGCCGATGTCCAGCAGCAGGATGGCCGGCCGGCGCTGCTCCGCCAGGTCGTAGGCGGCCTGGCCGTCGTAGGCGGTGTGCACCTGGTAGCCTTCGGCGCGCAGCAGTTCGGACAGCAGGTCGGCGGCATCCACGTTGTCGTCGGCCAGCACGATTTCCGATGGATGCAGGCCGGGGGAGGGCAGCGGGTCCGCCGCCGGCGTGCTTTCCTGCGTCGCTTCGGCGAGCGGCAAGGTGACCCTGACCCGCGTGCCCAGTCCCGCACCGGCACTGGATGCGCTGACCGAGCCGCCATGCAGTTCGACCAGGGAGCGGACCACGGCCAGCCCGACGCCGAGTCCGGGCTCGCCGCCATGCATCTTGGTGTGGCCTTGCGCGAACATGTCGAATACGCCGCCGAGGCGGGCGGCTTCGATCCCGATGCCGTTGTCGGCGATCTCCAGCACCGCATTCCCGTCGTCGTGCCAGGCACGGATCCCGATCTCGCCGCCGGGCGGGGTGAACTTGGCGGCATTGTGCAGCAGGTTGCCGATCACCTGGGTCAGGCGGACTTCGTCGCCGTTGACGACGAGGGGTTCGCCGGCCACCGTCTGGATCGTCCGGTGCCGCTTTGCCTCCAGGGCCGGACGCGCGTTCTCGTACGCGATGTCGATGATGGCGCGCAGGTCGGTCGGCTCCAGGTCCAGTTCGATACGGTTGCGGGTGATGCGGCTGACATCGAGCAGGTCGTCCAGCAGCTTGCCCATGTGCGCGGTCTGGCGCTCGATGACATCCACCGCCTTGCGCATCTGCGGCGGCGGCGCACTGCGGCGCAGCATCGCCACCGAATAGCCCGACGCGGCCAGCGGATTGCGCAACTCGTGTGCCAGGAGCGCCAGGAATTCGGTCTTCTGGCGGTCGGCCTCCTGCAGCTCGGCGCGCTGGCGCTTCAGGTCGTCCTGGATCGCGACTTCGGACGTGATGTCGCGCGCGCTGCCGACCACGAGCACGGCGGCCCCGGCCTCGTCGTGCAGCACCTTGGCGGTGGACGCGATCCAGCGCGTCACGCCGTCGGCGCCCAGGACGCGGAACTCGACGCGGTAGGGCCGGACGCCGCGCACGGCGTCGTCCCAGGCGGACAGCACTGCCGGCCGATCGTCCGGATGGATGGCCTCGGCCCAGTCGGCGACGCCGGCGTGCACGAAGCCGGGTGCGTGGCCGAACATGGGGCCGAGGGCATCGGAGTAGGTCACCTCTTCATTGCGCAGGTCGACCTGCCAGCTGCCCATCCCGGCGGCTTCCAGCGTGATCTCCAGGCGCGCCCGCGCCACCGTCTCGCGCACATGCGCTTCCTCCAGCCGCTTGCGCTGCTGCGCTCGTTCGACGCAGGCGCGCACCGTGAACGGTACGCGCGGATAGTGCTTGACGGTCTTGGTCACATAATCGTCCAGCCCATCCTTCATGGCGGCCACGGCGACTTCCTCGCTGCCGCTGCCGGTGAACATGATGACCGGACGCTCCGGGAACCGGCGCTTCAGTTCGTGCAGCACGGTGATGCCATCGCTCCAGCGCAACTGGTAATCGGTGATGGCGACGTCGAAATCCTCAGCGCCCAGCATGTGCGCGAACGCTTCGGCGGTGCCCGCATGCAGCACCCGCGGGTCGTCGAGATCGAGCTTCAGCTGGCGCTCGACCAGGGCGCGGTCGTCCGGGTTGTCGTCGATCAGGAGGATGCTCAGGCCCATGGCGTCGTCCTCATGCCGCCGGCAGGTCGATGAGGAAGGAAGAACCGGCATCCGGCGTCGAGATGACGCCGATGCCGCCGCCCATGCGTTCGAGGCCTTTTTTGACGATCGCCAGGCCGATGCCGGTGCCGGGGAATTCCTCTTCGCTGTGCAGGCGTTCGAACACGTTGAAGATGCGGCTCTGCGCCTCGAGCGGAATGCCGACGCCGTTGTCCTCGATCGCGATGCGCACCAGCGCGTCGCTGCGCAGCGCATGGATGCGCACGCGCGGCACCCGTTCCGGCCGCACGAACTTGACGGCGTTCGACACCAGGTTGGTCAGCGTCTGCACCAGCGTCTGGCGATGCGCCTTGACCACGATATCGGGCGCCACGTCGATGTCGATGCGTGCCCGGCCGTAGCCGGGTTCCGATTGCGACATCAGTTGCATGTCGCGCACGGCGTCGATCATCGCCATCGCTTCGATGGCGATCTCGGTGCGCGACAGGCGGGCAAACTCCAGCAGGTCGGACACCATGGTGTCGACGCGCCGCGTCACCGCCTCGATGCGCGTGACGTACACGATGAACTTGTCCAGGCGGCCTTCCTGGTAGTCTTCCTTGAGGGCGTTGGCGTAGCCCTGGATGGTGCGCAGCGGTTCGCGCAGGTCGTGCGAGACCGAGAAGCCGAAGGCCTCGAGCGCTTCGTTGGCCTCCTGCAGCTGGCGCGTGCGTTCGGCGATGCGCTGTTCCAGTTCGGCGTTCAGGCGCAGGATCTCGGCATTCGCGCGATGCAGCGGCGTGAAATCCTCGACGATGCCGTCGACCGCATCGTGGCCGTTGACGCGCACCCGTACCAGCTTGACCGTGCGCGCATGCCCGCCCTGGGCCAGGTCGCCCAGCACTTGCAGTTCGGCGGTGGCCAGGGTGGTGTCCAGCTGGTCCAGTGCCTGCCGGATCCGCACGATCAGGGGGTGCGCTTCCAGGCCGTCGGCGTGCCCGGGCGCCAGGTCGAGCATGGCCCAGAAGGCCCCGTTGGCTTCTTCGAGCCGACCCGCCAGCGACATGCGGAACACCCCCCAGCTGGATGTTTTCCAGCAGGGCAGCCAGGCGGGTTTCGGTGCGGATCGCACGGGCCCGGATTTCGGTGCGGTCCAGGCAGGTGCGTACCGAGATCGGCAGCCGCGCATAGTGGCGCGGGCTCTTGATCACATAATCGTCCAGGCCGTGCTTCATGGCGTCGACCGCGATCTCCTGCGTGCCGGTCGCGGTGAACATAATCACCGGCATCTGCGGCGCGTGCGCCTTGATGTACTTGAGCACATCCAGCCCGGTGGTCCAGCGCATCTGGTAGTCGGTAATCACGAGATCGAATGGCAGGTCGCTCGCAGCGGCCCCCTCGAAGCCATGGCGGTCGCCTACCTCGGTGATCGCGCAATCGCTGAAATGGCGTTCCAGCGCGCGGCGTGCGAGCATTCGATCGTCAGGATTATCATCAAGCAAAAGAACGCGCAGGGTCATGGAATCAAAAAACGCATTACGGGAGGTGCGGGCCAGCCGCGGGCTAGTATAACTGTATTGTCAATATGGCTGTCTACGACACATTCGGCGCCGCCTGTCTCCCATGTAGCGGCCGGAGCGACAGGACAGCCATGGCACCGCCGCCCGGCGCCTCCTCCATGTGCACGCTGCCACCCATCCAGTCGGCCGCCTTGTGCACGATGGCAAGCCCGATACCGGTGCCCGGATAACGCTCCTGGCCATGCAAGCGCTCGAATACCCCGAATACGCGGTCGCGGTCGGCGGGCGCGATACCGATCCCGTTGTCGGCGACCTCGACCCGGATGCGGTCTTCCGATGCGTGTGCCCGCACCAGCACCCGGGGCGTCACGCCCGGCGCGACGAATTTGATGGCATTCCCGATCAGGTTGTTGAACACCTGGACCAGCAAGGCCTCGTTGCCCAGCACGGCCGGCAGCGGCGAGGCCACCTCGACGCGGGCGCCGCTCGCCCCGACCTGGGCTTCCAGGTCGGTCAGGGCAAGCTGGACGGCGCGTTCCAGATCGACCGGACCTTGCGGCAGATCGCCGCGTGTCAGTTTGCTGTAGTCGAGCAGGTCGGAAATCAGGCGGTCGAGCCGTCCCACGCCACCGTCGATCCGCTGCAGGAACATGCGGCCGGTCGGGCTCAGGCGCGGGGTCTCGTCTTCCAGCAGCGCCGAAGCGAAGCCCTGGATATTGCGCAAGGGCGCCCGCAGGTCGTGCGCCACCGTGTGCGCGAAGGCGTGCAGTTCCAGGTTGGTCTCGGCAAGCGCCTCGGTGCGCTCCAGCACGCGCTGCTCCAGGGTCTGGTTGGCTTCGTTCAATTTGCGTTGGGCGTCCTTGAGGCGCGTGATGTCCATGGCCGAGATGACGGCGCCGCGCGGGCGGTCGTCGATCAGGACCGGGTAGCAGCCGGCGATCCAGTCGTGCTCGGCGTTGGCGTCGGCGCCGGCCGCCGAGGGGGCGTACAGCTCCACGTTGAAACGGGGCGTGCCGGTGGAAATCACGAGCCGGTAAATCGAGCCGACCTGGCCATCGGCGGCAGCGTTCCGGCCGCTGCGGAACACGTCCTCGAACAGCCTGCCGGCGGCATCGGCTTCCGACGTGCCCAGGAACTTTTCCGCCACGGGATTCATGAAGCGCACCCGGCCGTCGAGGTCGACCGCCACCACGGCTTCGCCGATGCTGCGCAGCGTGGCGTCCAGCCGGGCACGCTCATCGATGAGAATCACGGCATCGCGCCAGGCCAGCCAGCGCACCAGCACCAGCAGCGCAATCGACAGCGCGGCGACCACCGACACGGCAACGATCACGCGTATCTGGTCATTCCTGAGCTGCGTTTCGCGGACACCGAGCAGGCGTTCCTCCTCGGCACGCAAGCCGCCAGCCTGCTTCAGGATCGTCGCGCGCGTCGCCGCCGCCATCCGGCGCTCGTCCAGCGTCTGCTGGCCGGCGTCCGCAGGGGCGGCCAGGGCGGCCTGCAAGGCGAGGGTGTGGCGGTCGAGTGTCTGCCTGTAGGCCTGCAAGGCATCCTGCTGGCGCGGGTTGTCGCGCGTCAGCCCCTGCAGCTTCTGGACGGATTGCGGAATGGCGTGCAAGGTGCGGTCGAGGGCGGCACGGTCTTCCGCGTTCTTGTCGAGCAAAACGGATTTCTGCAAAAAATCCGCCTCGTGCACGAAAGAAATGGTCATTTGCACGTGCTCGAGCACTTCGCGCGTATGGATGACCCAGCGCCAGGAATCCCAGATATGACGGATGCTGCTGGTGAGGGTCGCCACCATGACCACCAGGACCAGGATGCTGGCGATGGTTGCGTAATCGATGAAGATGCGGGTTCGACGGATCGGCATGGTTGCTGGGCACTAAAATCGCTCGGGCCGTCCGGTCCTGCTGCAAACGCATATGGAATCGAACCCCCATGCGAATAAATTATAGTCTTCCAGCCGCGACCATAGTGTCTGTTACGCCTGGTCAACCCATCGCTGGCCTAGCGTTTGAAGGCCAGCAGAAGTACACCCGCTGCCACCAGGCCGATACCGGCCCATTCGCGCAGCGAGGGGCGCTCGCCCAGGAACACGACGGCGAATACGGCGACCAGCACCAGACTGAACTTGTCGACCGGGGCCACCTGCGACGCCTGTCCGATCTTGAGCGCGCGAAAGTAGCATACCCAGGACGCACCGGTGGCAAGCCCGGACAGCAGCAGGAACAGCCAGGTGCGCGCGGGCAGGGTGAACGGATTCGACCATTTGCCGGCATAGGCGACGAAGGCCGCCAGCACGACGATGATGATCGCCGTGCGGATCAGTGTCGCGAGATCGGCATCGACGTTCTGGATGCCTATTTTCGCGAAAATCGCCGTCAGGGCGGCAAAGCCCGCCGACATCAGCGCCCAGTACAGCCATGCGTCCAGATGTGCCAAGGTGTTCCCTTTCGCGTCACTGTGAATCCGCCAAGCATAGCCGCGCCCATGTCCGGCACACGACTGCTTGCAAAAATGTAACCTGCGCGACGGTTTCACGTTAACCAGGGTGTGGCGATTGCGCCGCCGACCGTGGCCGGCCGGGGTTAGCGGAGCCGGCCGCTTTGCCTTATCATGTCGGCTTCCGTCGCCAAGCGACAGTCTTGCTGTTTCCGCATGCATTCCCAGATCGAGATTCCTGAAGGCGCTACGCCTTCCACCGCAGCCATGCCGACGCCGGCACCCGGCTTGCCCAGCCGCCGTCTGTCGGTGGCGCCCATGATGGACTGGACCGACCGCCATTGCCGCGTCTTCCACCGCCAGATCACCCGCCATACCTGGTTATATACGGAGATGGTGACCACCGGCGCCCTCATCCACGGCGACGTCGAGCGCCACCTGCGCTACGACGACGTGGAGCATCCGGTCGCCCTGCAACTGGGCGGCAGCGATCCGGCCGATCTGGCAAAAAGCGCCAAGCTGGGCGAACAGTGGGGCTATGACGAGATCAACCTGAATTGCGGCTGCCCGTCCGAGCGCGTGCAGAAGGGCGCGTTCGGCGCCTGCCTGATGAGCGAGCCGCGGCTGGTGGCCGATTGCGTCAAGGCGATGCGCGACGCGGTGTCGATCGACGTCACCGTGAAGCACCGCATCGGCATCGACCACAACGAGGAATATGGTTTCGTGCGCGATTTCGTCGGCACCATCGCCGACGCCGGCTGCCGTACCTTCATCGTCCATGCGCGCAATGCCGTGCTGAAGGGTTTGTCGCCCAAGGAAAACCGCGAGATTCCGCCGCTGCGCTACGACGTCGCGTACCAGCTCAAGCGCGAATTCCCGGACCTCGAAATCCTGATCAACGGCGGCATCAAGACGGACGACGAAATCGCGCTGCACCTGGAACACGTCGACGGCGTGATGATCGGGCGCGAGGCCTACCACAACCCATGGCTGATGGCCGATTGGGACGCTCGCTTCTACGGCGACGACGCGCCCGGCAAGAGCCGCGACGAGGTGCTGCAGGCGATGATTCCGTACATCCGCGCCCAGCTCGAGCGCTACGGTCCCCTCGGCCTGCGCCTGAACAGCATCACCCGCCACATGCTCGGCCTGATGGCCGGCCTACCGGGCGCGCGCGCCTACCGCCAATTGCTGTCCGACTCGCGCCGCCTGGCTGGCGGCGACCCAGAACTCCTGCTCGAAGCCGCCGCGCGCCTGCGCCAGGCTGCCTGATCCTGTTTCCCTCCGGCCCGTGGCGTCCGCCATGGGCCGTGTCTTTGGTGGCGCGCGTCATCATTCCCATCCAGTAAAAAGCCTTGAATTCAGCGCAAGAAGCGGTGAGATAAACTTTATTTAGTTGTCTCAATTGCACGACGGTTACGACTTTGTAATGATAAAAATCATAATTTTCAATAAATAGTTGGATGTTTATGTATGATGGTTTACTTTCGGTTACCTCGTCAGCAACCATGTCGAATCACGCCATTCCTGCCGTATCCGTCTGCATTCCCTGCTATCGTGGCGCCGCCCACCTGGGCGCGGCGATCGCGTCGGTGCTTGCCCAGACCTGG
>JAKOOD010000083.1 GCA_022701635.1 Burkholderiaceae bacterium
TCCCGTTCGGCGCCCACCGCTTCTACGTCAACTACCAGCAGCAGAAGCAAGCCAACGCCGAAGGCAAGACCTGGGCACTGGCCTACACCTACTCGCTGTCGAAGCGCACCAACCTGTACGCCAGCTATGCCAGCCTGGACAACAACAGCACCGGCCAGTTCGGCATCACCTCGTCGTCGGTCACCCTGACCCCGACCGCCGTGAACCGCGACCCGGACGTGTTCTCGGTGGGTGTGCGTCACGCGTTCTAAGCGAACGCTTTGCCCCATCTGGAATGACAGCGGCCGGGATATCCCGGCCGTTTTTCTTGGCTAAACGCTGCATGACGCCAGGGTGGGCACCACGTGCCCACGCGGGCGTTTGCGTGATGCCGCCTTGCGCGTGGGCACCGGGTGCCCACCCTACGACGTGGACAGCGGCCCGTCTATTTGAGGCGGCAGGTCAGCAGCCAGTAGTATTCCATGCGCACGATCTTGATCTCGCGCACCGCATCGGCCAGGCGCTTGCGCAGCGTGCTGTCGGTCGGGTAGCTCTTGGGCAGCTCGACCCGCTCGCCGTCCGGCGTGGTCACCAGCTGGAAGGTATTCCCCTGCGCGTCGGTGCGCGCGATGGTCGTGCTGCTGCCCTCGACGTAGGCATCGTCCAGCACGATCAGGAGCACGTCCTTGCCCACGCGCGCGCGCAGCTGCTTGAGGAAGGCTTCCTGTTCTTCGCGCAGCAGGTGCGACCACCAGAAACCGATGAACACCGCGCTGAAGTCGCCCAGGTCGGCCGGCAGATTCAGGCCGTCGGCTTCGCGGAAGCTCACCTTGTCGGCCGGCAGGCCGCGCCGCGTGGCCAGCGCCAGCATCTCGGGGCTGGTGTCGGTGGCGACGATGCGCTCGGCGCTGGCGGCCATGACTTCGGTCCAGTAGCCGGTGCCGCAGGCCAGTTCCAGGATGGTATGGCCGCGCGCCAGGTGGGTCACCATCTCGCGCAGCTGGCCGAGGTCATTGGCGCGCTCGTGGCGCCCGCTGGCGGCGGCATCGTAGCCGGCGGCGGTTTTCGCGTAAAAGGCCGCAACTTGGTTCTTGTGTTCCATTATTCTTCTCTAATATTCAAAGCTCGTAATTGTCGCTCGTACCGCGCATGGCCGACTCCACCATCTTGCGGTTCAGCGTCGGCGCCAGCAGCTCGATGAAAGTATAGATATAGCTGCGCAGATAGGCGCCCTGCTTCACCGCCACCCGCGACACGTTCATGCCGAACAGCTGGCCGACCGGGATCGCGCGCAGGTTGCGGTCGCGTTCCGGGTCGAAGGCCATGCCGGCGATGATGCCGATGCCCATGCCCAGTTCCACATAGGTCTTGATGACGTCGGCGTCGATCGCTTCCAGCAGCACGTCCGGCTTCAGGTGGCGCAGCTCGAAGGCGTGGTCGATCTTGCTGCGGCCGGCAAAGGCGGCATCGTACGTAATCAACGGGTAGCCTGCAATCTCTTCCAGCGAAATCGCCTTGGAGCGCGTCAGCGCATGCTCGTGCGGCACCACCACCACGTGCTCCCACTGGTAGCACGGCAGCGTGATCAGGCCGTCGACGGCGGCGATCGACTCGGTCGCGATGGCCAGGTCAGCCTGGTCGTTCTTGACCATGTCGGCGATCTGGCGCGGATTGCCCTGTAGCAGCGACAGCCGCACTTTCGGGAAACGCTGCATGAAGGCCTGCACCACCTTCGGCAGCATGTAGCGCGCCTGGGTGTGGGTGGTGGCGATCGTGAAGCTGCCGCTGTCCTGGGCCGCGTATTCCTTGCCGATGCGCTTGAGGCTGTCGATCTCCTGCATGATCAGCTCGACCGACTGCAACACCAGGCGGCCGGGCTCGGTCAGGCCGCGGATCCGCTTGCCGTGACGGGTAAAGATGTCGACCCCGAGCTCTTCTTCCAGCTCGATGATGGCCTTGGAGACGCCCGGCTGGGAGGTGAACAAGGCCTTGGCGGCGTCGGTCAAGTTGAAATTCTGGCGGACCGCCTCACGTACGAACCTCAGTTGATGTAAATTCATTGCCTTTTCTAATCGTCAATACCTATCCCGCATTTTACAAGCTTGCTTATACCTCAGGCTCATATAAGCAAATAAAATCTCAGTCGTTTGGAATAAAGCTCCATTTTATTAATATTCCGTTAGTTTGGGTCAGGACTGGCCCATTGCATCCACAGGATCTTGACCATGTACCGTTACGACCAATACGACCACCTCATCGTGCGCGAACGCATCGCGCAGTACCGCGACCAGGTACAGCGCCGTCTCAACGATGAGCTGACCGAAGAAGAATTCCTGCCGCTGCGCCTGCAGAACGGCCTGTACATGCAACGCCATGCCTACATGCTGCGCATCGCCGTGCCCTACGGCCTGCTGTCGACCGCGCAGATGCGCATGTTTGCCCACATCGCGCGCAAGTACGATCGCGGCTACGGCCACTTCACGACGCGCCAGAACATCCAGTTCAACTGGATCGAACTGGAACAGACGCCGGACATCCTGGCCGACCTGGCGTCGGTCGAGATGCACGCGATCCAGACGTCGGGTAATTGCATCCGCAACACTACCACCGACCAGTTTGCCGGCGTCGCAGCCGACGAGATCATCGATCCGCGTCCGTTCGCCGAAATCCTGCGCCAGTGGAGCACCTTCCACCCCGAGTTCATCGCCCTGCCGCGCAAGTTCAAGATCGCCGTCAACGGCGCCGTGGAAGACCGCGCCGCGATCGCGATCCACGACATCGGCCTGACCGCCGTGCGCAACGAAGCGGGCGAAGTCGGCTTCAAGTTCATGGCCGGCGGCGGCATGGGCCGTACCCCGATCCTGGGCAGCGTGATCAACGAATTCGTGGCCTGGCCGCACCTGCTGACCTACACCGAAGCGATCATGCGCGTGTATAACCAGTTCGGCCGCCGCGACAACAAGTACAAGGCGCGCATCAAGATCCTGGTCAAGGCGCTGGGCGTCGAGGAATTCACGCGCCTGGTCGAAGCCGAGTTCGCCGACCTGAAGGACGGCCCGGAAACGCTGACCGCCGAGGAACTCGAGCGCGTGGCGGTCTGGTTCGCTCCGAAGCCGTACAAGACCCTGCCTGCGATCGACCCGGCCGCCGAGCACGCGGATGACAAGGCCTTTGCCAACTGGCTGCAGCGCAACGTCAAGCCGCACAAGGTGCCGGGCTACGCCTCGGTCGTGCTGTCGCTGAAGAAAACCGGCGTGCCGCCGGGCGACGCCACCGCCGAACAGATGGACTTCGTGGCCGAACTCGGCGACCAGTACAGCTTCGGCGAACTGCGCGTGACCCATGAGCAGAACCTCGTGCTGGCCGACGTCGAGCAGGCCAAGCTGTTCGACGTGTGGCAGCTGGCGAAAGCGAAGGGCCTGGCGACGCCGAACATCGGCCTGCTGACCGACATCATCGCCTGCCCGGGCGGCGATTTCTGCTCGCTGGCGAATGCGAAGTCGATCCCGATCGCGGCGGCCATCGCCGAGCGCTTCGACAATCTCGACTTCCAGCACGACATCGGCGACATCGAACTGAACATCTCGGGCTGCATCAACGCCTGCGGCCACCACCACGTCGGCCACATCGGCATCCTGGGCGTGGACAAGGACGGTTCCGAGTGGTACCAGGTGTCGCTCGGCGGCGCCCAGGGCAACAACG
>JAKOOD010000433.1 GCA_022701635.1 Burkholderiaceae bacterium
GACGAGGCCTCGACGACGACCTCGTGGCCGAGGAGGCGGCACAGCGCCGCCAGCACCTCGGCGGCGTCGACATTGTCGTCCACCACCATGATCTTCAAGCGCCTGCCGGGCGAGCCCGGCGACGGCGTCGGCGGCAGGTCGACCGGCGCGCCGCCCTGGCCGGCCGAGCGCGGCAAGGTGAGGACGAAGCGGCTGCCCTGCCCCAGCCCGGCACTGTGCAGCGCGATCGTCCCGCCATGCAGTTCGACCAGGCGCTTGACCAGTGCCAGCCCGATACCCAGGCCACCCTGCGAACGGTCGGACGCACGCTCGGCCTGGACGAACAATGCGAATGCGTGGGCCAGCACGTCCGCCGTCATGCCGATGCCGTTGTCGGCGACCGTGATGACGACGTCGCGCTCGGCCGCCTGCAGCTCGACGGCGATGGCGCCGCCTTCCGGCGTGTACTTGGCCGCATTGGCCAGGCCGTTGGCGAGGCACTGCACCAGCCGTTTGAGGTCGCCATTGACAGGCGCCGGCTGCGGTGTCACCGCGAGCGACAGGCGATGGGCGCGCGCCTCGATCAGCGGTTTGACCTGCTCGACGGCCGCGGCGATGACCGTCCTGGCATCGATCTCCTGCAGGTCGAGCGTCACCAGGCCGCGCGTCACGCGCGACACGTCGAGCAGATCGTCGATCAGGCCCACCATGTGTTTGACCTGGCGCGAGATGATGGCGCTGGTGAGCCCCACCCGTTCGGCATCCAGGCGTCCCATGCGCAGCAGCTCCGCCGCCGAGCTGATCGGCGCCAGCGGATTGCGCAGTTCGTGCGCCAGCATCGCCAGGAATTCGTCCTTGCGCCTGTCGTTTTCGCGCAGCGCCAGCGCCGCCCGCGCGCGCGTCACGGCTTCCCAGGTACGCGCGGTCGTCTGACGCATGAGCTCGACGTCGGCATCGGTCCATGTGCGCGGCCGGTCGTGGTGGGCGAACATGAAGGCCACCGTCTTGCCGCCGACCTGGATCGGCGCCGCGATCGATGCGCGCGCACCGATCTCGGCGTGGGCGCGCGCCGCGGCCCCGGCCGTCCGCGCATCGGTGACCAGGTCGGTGACCCGCATGACCCGTCCCGCGCGCAGGTCCGCGGCCAGGTCGAGACCGTAATCATCCAGCCGCTCGCGGCGCGCCGGCAGGTCGGGCACGCGGCCGACGTCATTGTAGTTGTGGCCGACGACACCGTATTCGACCGCCTCGTCCATGCTGACGTAGCCGACGCGCGGCACGTCGAGGATGCGCGCCAGTTCTTCGGTGGCGACGCGCATCATCGCCGCCGGATCGTCGGCGACGCTCCGCAAGCGGTCGCCGAGGTCGAGCAGCATGGTCTTGTAGGCTTCCGCCTGCTGGGTTGCGAGGGTCGTTTCCTTGCGCGCGCTGATGTCGTCGAAGAACACCGCCAGGCCGTCGTCGAGCGCCGGGTAGATCCGGATCTCGATCCAGGCCGACGCGCCGCCGTCGAGAATCCGATGGTATTCCATCGCTTCCATTGCGCCGCCCGCGCGCACGCGCCGGTACAGCGCTTCGACGTCGGTGCCGATCAGGTCCGGAAAGACGTCCCAGAAGCGGCGCTCGCGCACGGCGGCGAGCGGGGCGCCGGCGATCCGCGCGGCGGCGCCGTTCACATACACCAGCGTCTCGTCGGCGTCGACGAAGACGAAGCCTTCGGTCATGGTGTCGAAGATGTGCTGGCTGCGGTCGCGCTCCTTGCGCAACGCCGCCTGCGCCAGCGCGCTTTCGACGGCCGACCAGGTACGTTCGGCCACGTCGCGCACGACCAGCACGTCGTCTTCGGTCCAGTGGCGCGGACCCGGCGTGGCGACGTTCAGGTTGGCGACCCAGCGTCCTTCCTTGAACAGCGGCGCGACCAGGAGCGCGCCGATCCGCAGCAGTGCGTAGTCCTGCGCATAAGCGGCGGTCCTGGGATCGGTCCGCAGATCGGCGACGATGAAATCCTGTCCGGCATTCATGGTCGTGACGAGTTCGGGGCCGAAATCGGCGATCCGTCCTGTCGCGGGGATCGGCGGCATGGCGGGCGGGAACCAGCCGCCACGGGTATGGAAGGTCGCGCCGTCGGCGCCGATCTCGGCGTACCAGCACTGCGACGCGTCCAGGTAAGCGGCCAGCAGCATGGTTGCCGTCCTCACGATGTCCTCGGGCGAACGCAGCGATTTCAACTCGTCCGCAAGCTTCAGCTGGAACGCGCGCCACTGTTCGTTGAGGTTTTCCGGGGAGCTCGGCGGCGCGGCGCCGGGGTCGCCGCTATCGTGGGGAGGGTGATGCATCGGGTATCGTAGCAGTTTGAAAGATCCCGCTACGATACCATCTTGGCACGTCGCTCACTTCTTCTTCAGATAACCGTGCATGTCCAGCCAGCGGGCGAAGGCGTCGAACCAGCCGGTGCTGGTGGTCGTCTTCGGGTACATGCCGAAGCCGTGGCCGCCCTGCTCGTACAGGTGGAATTCCACCGGGCGCTTGGCATTGCGCCAGCTGTCGATCAGGCCGAAACCGCCGTTGCCGAACAGCGGATCGTCGGCCGCCAGCGCCACGAACAACGGCGGCGCGCCGGCCGGCACCTGCACCGCCGCCAGCGGACCGTAGACGTTGCCGATGAAGGCCGGCTTCGCATCCTGCCCATGCAGGGCCGTGGCCATGGTCAGCATCGCGCCGGCCGAGAAGCCGACCATGCCGATGCGGTCGGGGTCGACGTGCCACGCCGCCGCGCGCGCGCGCACCAGCGCGAACGCGGCGCGCGCGTCGGCGATCTGCGGCGCCAGCGCCTTGGCCGGATCCTGCTGCTGGGCCGCCCTGGCCGCCGCGCCCTTATTCTCTCCATTACGGGCGCCTTCCGTGAACATCCGCGCCATCGATTGCGAGAACGCGCCCATGTCGGCCGGGGTCTGGTTCAGGCGGTACTTCAGCACGAAGGCGGCGACGCCGCGCTCGGCCAGCGCGCGCGCCACGTCCCAGCCCTCGTTGTTCATCGACAGCGTACGGAAGCCGCCGCCGGGGGCCACGATCACCGCCGCGCCGCTGGCCTTGGCCGGATCGGGCAGGAACGGGGTCAGCGTCGCCACCGTCACGTTGCGGGCGAACACGCTGCCGTACTGGCGGTGCCAGCTCTCGGCCACGGTGGCGCCGGGCAGCGCGCCGGTGTTCAGCACGATCGCGTCCGGCTGCGCGGGAATCGCGATCGGCGTCATGGCGTCGTCCTGCGCCAGCGCCGGCATGGCGAAGCTTGCCGCCAGCGTGACGGCGCCGGCAAGGGTCCTGGACAGCGTTCGAATGGTGGTGTGCATGGTCGTCTCCTTTTATCAGTGATTATTGCGGCAGGACCGCGCTGCGGCGCAGGGTCAAGGCCGTTTCCTGGCTCGCCACGCCGGTGCCCGGCTGGCCCGAACCGACGCTGACCTTGTACTGCCCCGGCGTCAGCTGGCGGATACCGTCGCGCGTGACGAAGCTCAGGTCGCGCGGCGACAGGCGGAAGCTGATGCGGCGCCGTTCGCCCGGCTTGAGCGACAGGCGCTGGAAGCCGCGCAGCGCCAGCCGCGGCGCGCCCTCCGTGGCCGGCGGCGTCAGGTACAGCTGCGCCACCTCGTCGCCGGCCCGCGCGCCCGTGTTGGTGACCTCGGTCGTGACCACGATGCCGTTTTCCGGCGCCCCGCCGACGTTCTCGATCTTCACGGGCGCGTAGCCGAAGGTGGTGTAGCTCAAGCCGGCGCCGAACGGATACACCGGCGTGCCGCCATAGTAACGGTAGGTGCGGCCCTTCATCGTGTAGTCGTCGAACGGCGGCAGGTCGCCCAGGCCGCGGTAGAAGGTCAGCGGCAGGCGCCCGCCCGGGTCGGATGCGCCGGTCAGCACGCGGGCCACCGCCAGGCCGCCCGACTGGCCCGGATACCAGGCTTCCAGGATGGCGGCGGCGTTGTCCTTGGCCCAGGTCAGGTCGAGTGCGCTGCCGTTCATCAGCACCACTACCAGCGGCTTGCCCATTGCCCGGGCGCGATCGAGCAGGCGGCGCTGGTCGGCCGGCAGGTCGAGCGTGGTCTTGTCGCCGCCCGAGAAGCCTTCGGCCTTCACCGCCATCTCCTCGCCTTCGAGGTCCGAGGTCAGGCCGACCACGGCCACGACCACGTCGGCGTCGGCGACGCCGGCCTGCAGGTCGGCATCGACGTCGGTCGAGACGCGCTTCCAGAACAGGCCGGGCACGCCCGAACTACCATTAGCACCGGTCTCGGCGTGGAAGCGCAGCGGGTAGCGCTGCCCCTTTTCCAGGCGCACGTCGACCAGCTGCAGCGGCTCGGCCCACTTCGAATAGGCGCTGGCTTCGACGGCCGGCTTGCCGTCCACGCTCAAGGCGCCCTGCACGCCGCTGACGCCGATGCGGTACATGCCACTTTCCGGCGCCACCAGGAAGCCGGTCCACTCCACCTTGTGGCGTTCGGCGACGTCCTTCAGTTCGAGCGCATGCGATTCCAGGCCCGGCTCGACCCGGGTCGCGGCCGGCTTGCTGTCGTAGGCTTGCGCGTTGCGGTTGTAGTAGTCGGCCTGCAGCCCCGGCTTGCCGTCCGGGCTCAAGAGCGCCGCGCGCGGGACCGGGTCGCCGTCGGTGACCGAGGGGCCGGCCGGCACCAGGCGCACGCTGGTGCCCGGCAGTACGCGGCGCAAGCCGTCGACGACAGACACCGGCGGCGCCGACTGCGTCGACGAATAATTCCCGCGCAGGACCCGGGTGGCATCCGCCAGCGGCCCGATCACCGCCAGCTTCAGGCCCGGGCGCAGCGGCAGCACGCCGTCGTTCTTGAGCAGCACCAGGCTCTTGGTCGCCGCCTGCAGCGCCAGCGCCTGGTGGGCGGCGCTGCCGATCGCGCTCACCGGCACCGGCACCTGGCCGGCGCGCTGCGCCAGGCCGGCGAGGTCGCCGTTGCGGTAGCGCGCCGAGAACAGGCGCACCAGCGCGGCGTCGATGTCGGCGGTGCCGATCAGGCCTCGCTGCCAGGCTTCGCGGTAGCGCGCCTCCAGGTTGGGCACGTCGCCCAGGGTCTTGGTGTTGCACTCGTTGTCGGTGCCGGCCTTCAGCGCCACCGCCACCGCCGCCGCCGGATCGGGTGCGTACTTGTGCTGTTCCGAGATGTCGGTGACGGCGTCGCAATCGGACACCACGTAACCCTTGAAACCCCAGGCGCCGCGCAGGAGCTCCTTCATCAGCAGCTCGCTGCCGCAGGCCGGCTGGCCGTTGATGCGGTTGTACGCGCACATGATCGAACCCGCGCCGGCATCGACGATGGCCGCGCGGAAGGCGGGCAGATAGGTATCCTCGAGGTCGTGCCGCGAGACGAACACATTGGCCACGTGGCGCGTCGATTCCGGCCCGCTGTGGACGGCGAAGTGCTTGGGCGTGGCGACCACGTCCGGCAGGTCCGGGTTGGCGCCCTGCATGCCCTGGACGAAGGCGACGCCGAGCGCCGCCGTCAGGTGCGGATCTTCGCCGTAGGTTTCCTGGCCGCGGCCCCAGCGCGGATCGCGGAAAATATTGATGTTGGGCGACCAGGTATCGAGACCGGTGCCGATGCGGCCCAGGTGGCCGGTCTGCCGTCCCAGCGTGTGCAGCGCGCGCACCTCGACGCTGATCGCGCCGGCCACCTCGCGCAGCAGCGGCGCATCGAAGGTGGCCGCCAGGCCGATCGGCTCCGGGAAGTTGGTGGTCGGGACCGGTCCGAGGGCGCCGTGCAGCGATTCGGTCCACCAGTTATAGGCGGGGATGCCGAGGCGCGGCACGGCGGGCGCGACGTTCAGCAGCTGTCCGATCTTTTCGTCGAAGTGCATTCGTGCCACCAGGGCGCGGGCACGCGCATCGGCATCGGTACGCGCGTCGGCCGCCTGCGCGCTGCCGCAGGCGGTCAGTGCAACGATCAAGGCGGCCTGCCAGGCCGGGCGGCCGGCTTTGTGTCTCCGCATATGCTCTCCCCTTGTGCGGTTGTTGTTATATGTTAGCCAGGATGCTTGCGATAACATTCAGCGGATCGGGAACCGCCGCGCGCATCATCGTGGACTTGCAAGGGAATGTAGTGGAATGCGGCCGGGCGGACCAATTACTTTTTACTGCAGAGCGATATTGAAATCCGTATCAGTTCGGGAAAAGTGCTGCAGCGGATTGGACGATGCGGGCAAACACGTAACATCAATGTCAGGCGTAATCATTCGAAGGCGAGTCAGACCTGCCAGAAGGCTGAGCAACTGCTGGCGTAGACCGTCGGCCGGGCACCAGACGGTAGCCGGGGCCCGCTCAGCCCCGCTTGGCCGCCTCGATCGCTGCGATGTCGATCTTGCGCATCCCCATC
>JAKOOD010000436.1 GCA_022701635.1 Burkholderiaceae bacterium
CTGCCTGCGCAGGGGCGACGTTTCAACTGACGCGGCCGACGTGGGCGTCGCTGATTATTCTGCGATCCTGCCCCGCAACGCCTTGATCTTCCCCGCCCGCACCTTGCCCTCCACGCGCCGGCGCTGCGACCCCAGGGTCGGCCGCGTCGCCTTGCGCGCCTTTACCACGATGCTCGCCTGATCGACCAGTTCCTGCAGCCGCCGCAAGGCATCTTCCTTGTTGCGCTCCAGGCTGCGCGACTCCTGTGCCTTGATCACGACCACGCCATCGCGCGTGATGCGGCCGTCGTGCATGGCCAGCAGCCGTTCCTTGACGGCGTCCGGCAGCGCCGAGGCCTTGACGTCGAAGCGCGCATGCACCGCGCACGACACCTTGTTGACGTTCTGCCCGCCCGGCCCCTGCGCCCGGATCGCGATGAACTCGACATCGGCAGGATCGATCGCCCTGGTCATGGCTTGATCTGCGCCCGCTTGTCGCGGAAGAAGATCCAGGCTTCCTCGGCCAGGTCGACGTCGCGGTTCATGTTGCCGACCAGCTTGCGCAGCCACCACGGCAGGTCGTCGTTGCGGGAGGCGGGCACGTGGCCGCCGCCGTCGATACGCAGGAATTCGACCTGCACCCGCGCCGGATCCTGGCCCCAGACGTAGCGCACGGCGGACGTGGGATCGGCCGATTGCAGGTGCGGAATGCGGAACGATTGCGCCGCTTCCGGAAAGCCGGCCAGGCGGCGCCAGACCGCCACCGATTCCTCGGCGCCGATGCCGGAGCCGCGTTCGCGCAGCACCCAGTTACCGACCTTGCCACCGCCGTAGGGCATCACCGGGTCGGCGGTGCCGTGCGATACGAATACCGACAACGGCGTGATCGGGGCCTTGCAGCGGCTCTGGGCCGGCATCAGCGCGCTCTGCACGCCGATCGCGGCCAGCCGAGGCGCCAGTTCGATGGCGAGGCGGTAGGCCATGGCGCCGCCGTTGGAACTGCCGAACACGTAGATACGGTCCGGGTCGGCGCCGAGGCGGGCGACGGCGGTGTCGATCAGCTCGGCGATGAAGCCGACGTCGTCGCTGGTGGTATTGGTGGGCGCATCGGCGCGGCAATCGTTCCACGCGCGCTTGCCGTTGCGCGCCTTGCTGCCGTCGGGCGCGATCAGCATCACGCGCTCGCGCTCGGCGAGGCGGATCCAGTCTTCGGAGCGGTAGCCGGCGATCGAATCCATGCCGATCATCATCTCGGCGCTGGAACCGTTGCCGTGCAACAGGATGACGAGCGGACGGTTGCTGTGCGCCAGTTTATCCGGCTGCACCACAAGGTAGTGGCGCAAGCCCTCGGGCCGCGTCAGGCTGAACTCGTCGATCGTCGACGCGCGCGCAGCCGGCATCACAGCCGGCACCGCGGCCAGCATGCAGGCCGCCAGCGCGGCCGCGCCCGTCATCCGTACGTTCATATGCCACCTTTCTTTTCTACAAGCAGCACATGGTGGCACAATGTTTCCAACTTGTCATGTTGCGCACGTACGAACGTGCAGCGGCGCTGCGGGTTACATGCCGCTCGGCGCCACCGGATTGTTGCCGCCGACCACCGCCTTGTCGACGAAATACGAGGTCTCGCCGAAGCAGCTGGTTGGGATGCCGACGTGCTGCGAATAGCTGAGCTGCACGCGCTGGCCCATGGCCGACTGCAACTGGCGCACCACGGCGGCGTCGCGCACCGTGAACGCGAAGCGTTCGGGAATCGCCCCGGGCATGCTCGACAGCAGGATCTCGCCTTCCCAGGTCTTGCACAGCCAGCCCTTTTTCGACAGCTTCTGCAGGTAGCCGGCACGTTCGCCTTCGGAATACGACCAGGCCAGCACGGTCCAGACATACAGCGCGCACAGGGCGGCGGCGATGACAAGGATGGAAGCGATGATGAGGCCGGGACGGCGCGGGCGGGTGATCGGCATGGTTGGTTTCGGTTTCGATTAAAGGAGTCGCTGTACGCACGGGAAGGGCGCGCCCATCATTACCGATGGACGCGCCCTTGTCAAAAGAATCAGCCGGTTTTCGGGGTTGCCGAACGCGGCTTAGACGTTGACGCCGAACGAGCGCGCCAGCGGTCCCAGGCCACCGTTGTAGCCCTGGCCGACGGCGCGGAATTTCCACTCGCTGCCGTAACGGTAGAGTTCGCCGAAGATCATCGCGGTCTCGGTCGAGCTGTCCTCGGACAGGTCGTAGCGCGCGATCTCGCGTTCGCCGTCCGCGTTCAGGCAACGGATGAAGGCGCGGCTGACCTGGCCGAAACTCTGGCGGCGCCCCTCGGCTTCGTGGATGGTGACCGCGAACACGACTTTCTCGACGTCGGCCGGCACCCGGGTCAGGTCGATCTCCAGGCGCTCGTCGTCGCCTTCGCCCTGGCCGGTGCGGTTGTCGCCGGTGTGCTTGATCGAGCCGTCGGTCGAGCTCAGGTTGTTGTAGAAGATGAAGTCGGCGTCGCCACGTACCTTGCCGTCGCCGCGCAGCAAGAAGGCGCTGCCGTCGAGGTCGAAGGTGGCGCCGTCGGTCGCGCGCGGATCCCAGCCCAGGCCGATGATGACCTTTTTCAGGTTCGGATCTTCCTTGGAGAGGTTGACGTTGCCGCCTTTTTGCAAACTGATTGCCATCGCGATTCCTTTCAGGTGTTATAGGTTGCGGCTCAGGTACCCTGCAACGCCTGGCGCCGCTTCCAGCGCACCGACGACCACAGCGATACCAGGATGAAGGCCACGCCGGACAGGCCGGTGAACCATTCGGGGATATGGTACTCGACACTGGCGAACATGATCAGGGC
>JAKOOD010000437.1 GCA_022701635.1 Burkholderiaceae bacterium
GGGTCGGATGCGCGAACTTGGCGGCGATCGCGTACGGCACCGCCGCGCCCATCGAGGCCAGGCCGCCGGACAGCGAGCACATCATGCCACGCCGTATCTGCAGGTCGCGCGCGAACCAGTTGGCGCAAGAGCCGGAATCGCTGGTGACGATGACGTCGTCCGGGACGCGTGGCGACATCTCATAGACCACGCGCTGCGGATTGATCGGCTTGGCCGGGGCCAGCGCACGCTCTTCCAGCTGCTTGCGGGAATCCTCGATGCTGGAGGAGATCTTCTGGCGCCAGGTGCCGTCCTGGCTGTGGTTCAGCAGCGGCAGCAGGGCGCGCAGGGTCTCGGCGCTGTCGCCATGCAGGTTGACTTCGCTGGCGTAGCGCATGCCCAGCATGCCGGGGTTGATGTCGATGTGGACCGCGCGCGCCTGGCCTTCCTTGGGCAGGAATTCGGCGTACGGGAAGGCGGTGCCGACCATCAGCAGGGTGTCGCACTCGTTCATCAGATCCCAGCTGGCCTTGGTGCCCAGGATGCCGATCGAACCCGTCACCCAGGACAGGTCGTCCGGCAGCACCGCCTTGCCCAGCAGCGCCTTGGCGCAGCCGGCACCGAGCCGGTCGGCCACCGCGATGACTTCGTCGGTGGCGCCCAGGGCGCCGGCGCCGACCAGCATCGCCACCTTCTTGCCGCTGTTCAGTACCTCGGCTGCGCGCAGCAGGTCGGCATCGTAGGGGATCACGCGCGGGCGCGTGTAGCCGCTGCTGGAAAACACGTTGGCGTGCTTGCGCGGCGGGTCCTCGTACTTCATTTCCTGCAAATCGTTGGGCAGCACCAGCACGCCGACGCCGCGGTTGGCGGTGGCGATGCGGATGGTGCGGTCCAGCAGGTGCCGCACCTGGCTCGGCACCGCGGCTTCCTGCACGAACTCGGCGACGTCGGAAAACATGCGGTCCAGGTTGACTTCCTGCTGGTAGTGGGCGCCGCGGATGGTGCGCGCGGCCTGGCCGGCGATGGCCAGCACCGGCTGGTGATCCAGCTTGGCGTCGTATAGGCCGGTGATCAGGTGCGACGCGCCCGGGCCGCCGGTCGACAGGCACACGCCCAGCTCGCCGGTGAACTTGGCGTAGGCGGCCGCCATGAAGGCCGCCATCTCTTCGTGCCGCACCTGGATGAATTCGATCTTGCCCTTGGCGCGCGCCAGCGCACCGATCACGCCGTTGATACCGTCGCCCGGATAACCGAAGATGCGCTTGACGCCCCATTCGGCCAGCCGTTCCACCACGAAATCGCCTACTGTCTTGCTCATATCCACTCCATTTGCCGTGTAAGGTTGATAAGGTCAACCCTAGCACTTGGAACGAGTGGGCAGCGCACGCTATCTTGCCGGCCTGTATGTATGCCTGTGTTTCAGGGGATCTTGACCCGCGGCGGCATCGGCAGCGCGATGCCATGGTCCGGCATCGGCGCCCGCTCGGGCAGGTCCAGGCCGGTGACCAGGTCGGCGATCTTCACGCTCTGTCCGGTCTCGAAGCAGCGGTTGGCGGCGATGCCGACCAGCGCCGACCAGGCGCCGGCGCGTTCGTCCGAGGCGCGCTTGTACGGGTCGGCCGGTGCGCTGCCAAAGATCTCGGCCAGCATGACCTCGTCGCCGCCGCCGTGGCTGCCCTTGCCGGTCCAGGGTTCGATCTCGCGCGCCGCGCCGCGCAACGGGATGATGCGGGTGTTGACGCCCTCGCTGCCGCTCTGCACCTTGGCGGCGCCGGCGGCACCGGCCGACTCCACGATGCGGTGCTCGAGGCGGCCCTTGGTGCCGTTGAAGGCAATGTGGTAGCCCTCCCAGGCATCGTAGGCCGACAGCGCGTACTTCAGCTGCACGCCGTTGTCGTACTTGACCATCACGTTCATGGTGTCCTCGATGTTGATCTCGGGGCGCCACACGCACTGGTCGCGGAAGTAACCGTCGTATTGTTCGTTGTCGAGGTAGAGCGCCTTCAGGCCGGGGTCGGCGGCCAGGTCGAAGTAGAAGCTGCACTTCTGTTTTTCCGGGCAGGTCAGGCAACGCTCGTGCGCGCCCTGCAGGCCCATGCGCTTCGCGGTCTCGGGCGTGTAGAACTGGCGCGCGCCGAAGGCCGCCACTTGCTCGGGCTGGGCGCCGAGCCACCAGTTGACCAGGTCGAAGTGGTGAGTGGCCTTGTGCACCATCAGGCCGCCCGAATTGGCCTTGTTGCTGTGCCAGCGGCGGAAGTAGTCGGCGCCGTGCACGGTATTCAGCAGCCAGGTGAAGTCGACCGACAGCACGTCGCCGATCTCGCCCTTCATCAGCAGGTCCTTGACCTGGGTGCGCGGCGGCGAATAGCGGTAGTTGAAGGTGACGCGGATGTGGCGCCCGCTGCGCTTGACGGCGTCCAGGATGCGCTGCGCCTTCTCGGACGTGGTCGTCATCGGCTTTTCCGTGATGACGTCGCAGCCGGCATCCAGCGCGCGCACGATGTAGTCGTCGTGGGTGGCGTCCTTGGTGGTGACGATCACGCATGCCGGCTTCGTCTCGCGCAGCATCTTGTCGAAGTCGGCCGCCAGGTAGGGGCGCGGCTGGCTGGCGCCGGTCTTCGAGATCGCCTTGACCGCGCGCTCGACGCGGCCGGCGTTGCTGTCGCAGACGGCGACGATCTCGCTGGTATCGCGGAATTTGCCGGTGGCGGCATCGGTGTACATGCGCGCGCGCGCGCCCACGCCGACCACCGCGTAACGCTTGCGCGCAGTAGCGGTGGCAGCGGCGGCATGCGCATGGACGCCGCCGGCCAGCATCAGGCCCGCAGCGCCCGCCGCTTTCAGGATGCCGCGGCGGTTCTGGTTGCCGATCTCGTTCATCTCTGTCTCCTCTTTTTTAATGTCGCCCCGCGGCGGCGGGGTCGGCTTCATGCTCCCGTTCAGGCGGACAGCGTGGTATTCACCTTCTTGCCCGCGATCGTCACGTTGCGCATCTTCAGGTTGCGCACGTTGTACAGGAACCAGGGTTTGTCGGCGTTCGACGGCGTGCCGAAGTCGCAGTCGGTGATGGTGATGTCGCGCACCGGCAGCACCTCGGGCCGCGGGTCCGGGCCGTTGTAGTCGAAGGCGACCGGCCCCAGGATCACGACCGCCTGGTAACTTGAGAACCGTTTGCCGTCCTTGGTGGTGACGTTGCCGACCTTGACGTTGGAGATATGGACGTTGCTGACTTCCGGTGGCCGGATGCGCACGTTGTCGGCGCGCGGGGTGTAGTCGCAGTCGAAGGTGATCACGCCGCCGGCCGCCGCTGCCACCGAGCGGTCCGGGATCGGCGAGCCGGGCAGGGTGGCGTAGAACGAGGGCGTGGTCTGCACGCCGTTCGGGATGCTGACGTTGCGCACGTAGAAGTGGCGCAGGAAGCCGCCGCGGTTCATGTTGGTCTTCAGGCGGATCGCGATGTTGAGCGGATTGGTGGCCCAGTTCTTGTTCTGGAAGACCAGGTCTTGCGCGTACACGTGCTGGATCCCGGCCGACATTTCGCTGCCCAGCGTCACCGCGCCGTGGCCGCTGTGCATGATGCAGTTCTGGATCACGATGTTCTGCGACGGCCCGAATTGCGTATCCAGGTTCTTGCCGGCCTTGATCGCGATGCAGTCGTCGCCGGTATCGAACTGGCAGCCGTCCACCAGCACGCCGTCGCAGGATTCCGGATCGAAGCCGTCGCTGTTCGGCCCCAGGCTGTTGGCGTACACCTTGCGGATCGTGAGGTCGCGACAGGCCACCGGGTGGTGCTGCCAGAACGGCGTGTGCGTGACCTGGTAGCCCTGCAGCAGCACGCCGGTGCAGCCGACCAGGTGGATCATCGGCGGACGCAGGTAGTGGCCGAGGCCGAACACGCGCTTTTCGATCGGCACGCCGGCTTCGGACAGGGCGGGCAAGAAGGCGTCGTCGGCGCGCCATTTGTCGCCGCTCCCCTGGATCAGGCGGCGCTTGTCGTCGGACAGGTCAGGCGCAATGTCCGCAAGCGATGCGGGGTTGTTCGGGTTCGGCTGGTTCTGGGCCAGCTTGCCCGGCACGTAGTTCGGCGACTTGTCCTGCGCCACCGAATTGATCGTCATGTTCTTGCCTTTCCAGGTCCACCAGCAGTCGCTGGACCCTGCGAACGGCACGCCGCCCTGGCCGTCGAGGATGGCGCTCCAGTCGTCGCCGGTGAGGGCGATGTTGTTCTGGTTGTGGGCGTAGACCATCGACGAGAAATTCAGGCAGTCGTTGCTCTGCCAGCGCGACACCACCAGCTTGCCGTTGGCGCCGCAGTCGACGTCGCCGTACTTGGCGTAGTCGCGCGGGTCGTTGCTGAAGTAGACGTGGGCACCGGCCTGCAGGTGCACGTTCACGTTCGACAGCAGGACGATCGGGCCGGCGCAGAACCAGTCGCCCTTCGGGATCACGACGCGGCCGCCGCCCTCGGCATGGCAGCGCGCGATGGCGTCGCGGATCGGCACGTAGCAATCCTTGCTATCCGGTGCCGGGGTCTTGACGGTTTCCTGTTCTTCGAACGAGATCCAGGCCTTGACCGGTACCAGCCGGCAGGGGGCGGCGCCGAAGTCGGTGATTGCATAGTCGACCTTGCGGAACTTGACCGGCATCTGCAGGCGGTCGGCGATGGCGCG
>JAKOOD010000493.1 GCA_022701635.1 Burkholderiaceae bacterium
ACCCTCGGCGATCACGGCGCCGCCGTGCACGCCCGCGCCCGGACCCATGTCGACGATGTAGTCGGCGGTGCGGATCGCATCCTCGTCGTGCTCGACCACCAGCACGCTGTTGCCGATGTCGCGCAAATGTTTGAGCGTCGCGATCAGGCGGTCGTTGTCGCGCTGGTGCAGGCCGATCGACGGCTCGTCCAGCACGTACATCACGCCGGTCAGGCCGGAACCGATCTGCGACGCCAGGCGGATACGCTGCGCCTCGCCGCCCGACAGGGTGTCGGCGCTGCGGTCGAGCGACAGGTAATCCAGGCCGACGTCGTTCAGGAATTTGAGGCGCGCCACGATTTCCTTGATCACGCGCTCGGCGATGTCCTTCTTGGCACCCGTCAGTTCCAGGCCGTCGAAGTACTTCAGGCATTCGCGCAGCGGGGTCTTGGCGACCTCGTAGATCGCGCGCTGCTGTGCGCCGTTGCCGATCTTGACGTAACGCGCTTCGGTACGCAGGCGCGCACCGTTGCAGGTCGGGCATTCCTTCTCGTTGATGAACTTCGCCAGTTCTTCCTTCACCGCCATCGAATCGGTCTCGCGGTAGCGGCGCTGCAGGTTGTTGACCACGCCTTCGAAGGTATGCTCGCGGATCACGGTGCGGCCACGCTCGTTGACGTAGGCGAACGGCACCGCGGTCTTGCCGGAACCGAACAGCACGGCATCCTGGGCCGTCTTCGGCAGCTGCTCGAAGGGTTTGTCCAGGTCGAAGCCGTAGTGCTGCGACAGGCTGCTCAGCATCTGGAAGTAGAACTGGTTGCGGCGGTCCCAGCCCTTCACGGCGCCGGAGGCGAGGGACAGGTTCGGGAAGGCCACGATGCGCTTCGGATCGAAGAACTCGATATGGCCCAGGCCATCGCATTCCTGGCAGGCGCCCATCGGGTTATTGAAGGAGAACAGGCGCGGCTCCAGCTCCTGCAGCGAATAGCCGCAGACGTTGCAGGCGAACTTGTTCGAGAAGATGTGCTCCTTCTCGGTGTCCATTTCATACGCCACGGCGCGGCCGTCGGCGATGCGCAGCGCGGTTTCGAAACTCTCGGCCAGGCGCTGCTTGATCTCGTCGTTGACCTTGATGCGGTCGATGACGACGTCGATCGTGTGCTTTTCGGTCTTCTTCAGCTTGGGCAGGTCGTCGATCTCGTGGATCTTGGCCGTGCCGGTGCCGCTCTGGATGCGGAAGCGCACGAAGCCCTGGGCCTGCATCGCCTGGAACAGGTCGCCGTGCTCGCCCTTGCGGTTGGCCACGACCGGCGCCAGGATCATCAGCTTGGTCCCCTCCGGCATGGCCAGCACCGCATCGACCATCTGGGACACGGTCTGCGCGGCCAGCGGCTCGTGCGAGTGGTCCGGGCAGTAGGGCGTACCGACGCGCGCGTACAGCAGGCGCAGGTAATCGTGGATCTCGGTGACGGTGCCGACGGTCGAACGCGGATTGTGCGAGGTCGCCTTCTGCTCGATCGAGATCGCCGGAGACAGGCCCTCGATCAGGTCGACGTCCGGCTTTTCCATCAGCTGCAGGAACTGGCGCGCGTAGGCCGACAGCGATTCGACATAGCGGCGCTGGCCCTCGGCGTACAGCGTGTCGAACGCGAGCGAGGACTTGCCGGAACCCGACAGGCCGGTGATCACGATCAGCTTGTTGCGCGGCAGATCGAGGTTGATGTTCTTGAGATTGTGCGTGCGGGCGCCGCGGATTCGGATTTCTTCCATTAATGTAAGCAGGCTTTCAAATGGTTGCGGGCCGGCGCACGAGCTGGAGGGCTGGCCGGACGGAGAACTGCGTAGTTTAACTGGTTTTATTTACAGTGGTCGCAGGCCATACAGAAACTGTGGCCGCGTTATCGCCATGGCATGCCGACCTGGAAACGCCTGCCGGCACCGACAAGCAGTGTCTGCCGTATGTGGTACGGGTACAGGCGAATTCAATGGACAGACTGACCAGAAACCGAAAAATTTTGGACAGCACGATCGCGCTACGTCAGGATCGGCTTGCAAACATTGACCCGAATCTCTTCCATTGCGGGCACTTCGACCCCATCTTCGCTGTCTGAGCAGATGTCGGAAGACCCGGGCGTCCGCCAGTGCCGCAGGCAACAAATACTTGTCTGCGGTGTGTACTGCGCCGCATAATAGCGGACGTAATATTCTCGATTTCCCTGGCGCTTAGTCAAGTGCAGAGCCAGGGCTCACACCACTGAAGGAGTTTCACAAATGGCATCAGTCAACAAGGTCATCATCGTCGGCAATCTCGGCCGCGATCCGGAAATCCGCTACATGCCGAGCGGCGACGCCATCGCCAACATCGCGGTGGCGACCTCGTACAAGTCGAAAGACCGCAATTCGGGCGAGCAGAAAGAATTGACCGAATGGCACCGCATTTCCTTCTTCGGCCGCCTGGCCGAAATCGTCGGCCAGTACCTGAAAAAAGGGTCGTCGGTCTACGTCGAAGGTCGCCTGCAGACCCGCAAGTACACCGATAAAGACGGCATCGAACGCTACGCCACCGACATCATTGCTGAAAATATGCAGATGCTGGGCGGCCGCCAAGGCATGGGCGGCGGCGACAGCTACGGTGGCGACGACAGCTACGGTGGTGGTGGTGGTGGTGGCGGCTACGACGCCCCGCCGAGCCGCCCGGCCCCGCAGCGCCAGGCGCCGCCGGCACCGGCAGCCCGTCCGCAACCGAAGCCGGCTGCGAACTTCTCGGATATGGATGACGATATTCCGTTCTGACCGCGCCGCGTTTTTCGCGTCCTGATTCGAAAAA
>JAKOOD010000497.1 GCA_022701635.1 Burkholderiaceae bacterium
CGATGGGAGTTCCGTCGTGCTCAGAACCCCTTGCTGACGATCGCCCAGCCGCGTACCGACGCGGGTGACGGCAGCGTCGCCGGCACGCCGCCGATATGGGTCGACACGGCCAGGTTCGCATGCCAGCCGCTCGCGCCGTCCCAGGCCAGGCCGAGGCCGGCGCCCGACAGCGTCACCGTGTTCGCCGACGGCGTGAACGGATGACGGTTGATTTTCACGCGCGCGCCATCGACGAAGGCAGAGACTTGCCAGCGGCCGGCAGCGAAGAAGCCCAGGTCGTGGCGCAGCTCGGCCGCGCCGACGTAACCGGTGTCGCCGGACACGGCGCCGACGTCGTAGGCGCGCACGGTGAACGGGCCGCCGGCCGTGATCTTCTCGGCGGAATCCAGATTGGCGTTGGCCCACTGCGCGCCGGCGCTGAGCACCAACAGGTCGCTCGGCCCCAGGCTCTGCGTGCGCGACAGATTGGCGTTCCACTTCGAGAAGTTGCCGCGGGTGTTTGCCGCCAGGGCGTCGGCAGCCTGGGCGGCGGCATCGTCGAAGTCGTTGTGGCCGCGCGTCCAACCGACGCTCCAGGCGGTCTGGCCGCCGCCCAGCAGGCCATCGCGCACATCGCCGTTCAGGGTCACGATCCAGTCGCCGAGGTGGCGGTCGGTCCGGGTGTCGGTAACGTCGATACGGTCGCGCAGGCGCTTGTCGTCGTACTCGAGCTGGGCGTACACGTTCGCTTCCTTGGCGCGGATCAAGGGCTGCCTGACCCAGGCGCTGGTCACGCCCGCAGTACCGTGGGCGCCGAGCGAGCTGAATTCGCTGCCCAGCTTGTAGCGCACATAGGAGTACGCGGCGCCGACGCGCGTACCCGCACCGCCCACCCGTACGTCGTAGCCGAGGCGCGCGTAGTTCATGTCGTCGCCGGTGGTGATGGCACTGACGTCGAGGGTGTCACCATGGCGTAGCGGATTGAATACGCTGGCCGAGCCGCTCAGGCGCGTGCGGCCGATGTAGCGATTGCCGTAATTGTCCAGCGCGACGTTGGCGGCGGCACTCGCGGTCGGGCTGGTCACCACGTCGAGGTCGGAAGTGCCGACGTCAGTACCCGGTTTGAGCACCGCGTTGACGCCGATGCCGGGGATGTCCGACAGCAGCAGCAGCGTGCGGTCGAGCGCGCGGTCGGCGATCGGCTCGCCGCTCCGCAGCGGTGCCGCGGTCGCGGTCAGCAGCGCGTCGCTCACGCGGCTGGCGTTTTGCACGCGCACCGCGCCGTAGCGCGCTTCCAGCACTTGCAGGCGCACCGTGCCGTCTGCGATGGTCTGGGCCGGGATCACCGCACGGCTCAGCGGGAAGCCGTGGCGCTGGTAATAATCGGTGATGCGCGCGGCGGCCTGCTCCAGCTGGGCCAGGGTCAGGGTCTTGCCTTCCAGGTCGGCCACCAGCGCATGCAGCTCGGATGTACCGAACTGCGTATTGCCGTCGATGCGGATCGCCTTGACCGCGAACGGCGCCGAGGCCGGCGCCGGCGTCGCCTGCTGCGACTGGACCTGCAGCGCAGGCTTGGCCTGCTGCGTCGCCGGCGTAGGCGCCGGTTGGATCTGCTGCAGGATCGTGCCCGCGTTGGGCACGCCGGCCTGGTAGGCCTGCGCGCTCAGGGACACCAGCGCCAGTGCGGCGGCGAGTGGTTTCAACAAACAGCGTGGTCGGGAAACGGGTTGCATAGCGTTCTTCATTGAGTGATGCTGGTCGCCAGCTGCGGCAGGTGCATGCCGCCATTCTGGATCTGGAGCTTGGGCGCGCCTGGGCCGAAGCCGAGCGCGGTGTTGACCACGCCGGAGCCGGGCTTGCCCGTCGACTCGTCCGAGGACGAGCGGTCGCCTTCGGAGCGCGACACCAGCACGGTCGACGAGGTGTTCAGCAAGGCCGGCCGCGCCGAGGCTTGCGCGGCCAGCACGCTGGACTGCACCTGCGCCACGGCGTTGTCGATCTGCTGCGGCTTTTGCGTGATGCTGGCCTGGGCCGTGGTCTGGTCGACGATCGTGTAGTTGCCAAGATCGGCACCGCCGTAGACATTCGTCAGCCTGACGGTCTTGTCGAGGCCCGCCGCGCCATCGGCAAACGCGCCGGTCGACGCGACCGTGACCGCGTCGCCGCCGACTTTGCCGCTGAAGACGGCACCGGCGGTGCTGACCGCAGCGACCGTGGTGCCGTCGAACGCCTTGTCGGCGGCGCCGATGCCGCCGACGGTGATCGTCGCCGGCGTGATGCTGGCGCTGAGGCCGTCCGGCTGCGCCAGGCTGTAGTTGCCCGCATCGGCGCCGCTCAAGGTATAGCCGCCGACAGTGACGCGCTTGCCGCTACCGACGTTCTTGTCGGCGAAACTGGCGCTGCCGCTGCCCGCGAGCGCCACCGCGTCGCCGGCGACGGCGTTCACGGCAGCGGTGCCGGACAGCGTCGCAGCGGTGCTGCCGTCGTAAGTCTTGCCGTTTGCGCTCACACCCGCGACCGTGAGCACGGCCTTGGCGATGGTCGCGTTCAGGCCGGCCGGCTGCACCAGCGTGTAGTTACCGGCGTCCATGCCGCTCAGCGCGTAGCCGCCGACGGTGACCGCCTTGGCGCTGCCGGCGTTCTTGTCGGCGAAGCTGGCGCTGCCGCTGCCGGCGAGCGCCACCGCGTCGCCGGCGATGGCGCTTACGGAAGCGGTGCCGGACAGCGTGGCGGCGGTGCTGCCGTCGTAGGTCTTGCCATTCGCGCTCACGCCCGAGACCGTGAGGATGGCCTTGTCGATGGTCGCGCCCAGGCCAGCCGGTTGCAGGAGATGGTAGTTGCCCGCGTCCGCGCCGCCCAGGGTGTAGCCGGTGACGGTCACGCGCTTGCCGCTGCCGGCGTTCTTGTCGGCGAAGCTGGCGCTGCCCTGGCCGCCGACCGTGACCACGTCGTTGCCGAGGGCGGCGACGGTGGCGGCGCCGGACAAGGTGGCCGCCGTGGTGCCGTCGTAGGTCTTGCCGTTCGCGCTCACACCGGCGACAGCCAGGTCGGCCTTGCCGATATCCGCGCGCAAGCCGGTCGGCTGGACGAGGTTGTAGTTGCCGGCGTCCGCGCCGCTCAGCTGGAAGCCGCTGACGCTGACCAGCTTGCCGCTGCCGGCGTTCTTGTCGGCGAAGCTGGCCGCGCCGGCGCCGCCGATCGACACCGCGTCGTTGCCGATCGGGGCCACGGTGGCGTGGCCGGACAAGGCGGCGGCGGAGGTGCCGTCGTAGACCTTGCTGTCGGCGCTCACGCCGGACACGGCCAGGTCGGCCCTGGCGATCGTGGCGCGCAAGCCCGCCACCTCCAGCAGCCTGTAGTTGCCGGCGTCGGCGCCGGTCAGCGTGAAGCCGCTGACGTCGACCGCCTTGCCGCTGCCGGCGTTCTTGTCGGCGAAGCTGGCGGTGCCGGTGCCGTTGATCGAGACCGCGTCCATGCCGATCGGCGCGACGGTGGCGCTGCCCGAGAGCCGGGCGACGGTGGTGCCGTCGTACACCTTGTCGCCGACAGACAGGCCGGCAAGCTGCAGGCTGGCCTTGTCGATGTTGGCGTTGAGGCCAGTCGGCTGGATGACGTTGTAGTTGCCGGCGTCCGCACCGGCCAGGGTGTAACCGCTGGCGGTGACGGTCTTGCCGCCGCCGGCGTTCTTGTCGGCGAAGCTGGCCGCGCCGCTGCCGCTGACCGACACCGCGTCGGTACCGAAGGCGGCGACGCTCGCGTTGCCGGACAGGGTCGCGGCGGTCGTGCCGTCGTAGACCTTGTTGTTGGCGGTCACACCCGTGATGGCCAGGTCGGCCCTGGCGATGTTCGCGAGCAGGCCAATCGGCTGGACAGCGTTGTAGTTGGCGGCGTCGGCGCCGGCCAGGGTAAAGCCGCCGACGTTCACGGCTTTGCCGCTGCCGGCATTCTTGTCGGCGAAGGCACCGCTACCGGTGCCCGTGACGGCCACGACGTCGCCGCCGATCGCGTTCACGGTCGCGCTGCCGGACAAGCTCGCGGCGGTGGTGCCGTCGTACACCTTGTTGTTCGCGGTCACGCCGCTGATCGCGAGGTCGGCCTTGCCGATGTTGGCCGTCAAGCCGCCCGCCTGCAGCAGCCTGTAGTTACCGGCATCCGCACCACCCAACGTGAAGCCCATGACGTTCACGGCCTTGTTGGCGCCGGCGTTCTTGTCGGCGAAGGCCGCGCTGGCGCTGCCGGTGATCGAGACCTCGTCATCGCCGATCGGCGCCACGCTCGCAGCGCCGGACAGGGTCGCGGCCGTGGTGCCGTCGTAGACCTTGTCGCTCACCGACAGGCCGGTCAACTGCAGGTTGGCCTTGTCGATGGTGGCGCTCAGGCCGGTCGGCTGCACGGCGTTGTAGTTGCCCGCATCGGCGCCGCTCAAGGTGTAGCCGCTGGCGGTCACCAACTTGCCGGCGCCTGCGTTCTTGTCGGCGAAGCTGGCCGCGCCGCTGCCGCTGACCGACACAGCGTCGGCACCAAAGGCGGCGACGCTCGCGTTGCCGGACAGGGTCGCGGCGGTCGTGCCGTCGTAGACCTTGTTCTTGGCGGTCACGCCCGTGATGGCCAGGTCGGCCTTGGCGATGTCCGCGAGCAGGCCGGTCGGTTGGATAGCGTGGTAGTTGGCGGCATCGGCGCCGTTCAGGGTGAAGCCGCCGACGGTAACGCCCTTGCCGCTGCCGGCATTCTTGT
>JAKOOD010000531.1 GCA_022701635.1 Burkholderiaceae bacterium
TGGTCGCGCAGGACTTCGAAGGCGGTGTTGCGGTCGGTCTGGAAGCGCGCCATCAGCAGGCCGACGGCCAGGCTGGTTTCGCGGCCGGCGGCCAGCGCCGCGTTCAGGTTGGCTTCGGTGCGGCGCAACTGGCGGATCTCGTCGGCGCGCGCCAGCGCCGATTCGAAGGCCGGCAGCAGGCGCGCGGCGTCGACCGGTTTGACCACGAAGCCGACCGCGCCATGGCTGGCGGCCTGGCGCGCGGTGTCGGCGTCCTCGACCGAGGACAGGAACATGAAGGCGACCTGGGTGTGGTCCCTCAGGCGGCGCGCCAGGTCGAGGCCGGACATGCCGGGCATGTTGATGTCGAGCAGGGCCAGCGCGATGTCGCCTTCGCGCTCGGCGATGCGCTGCAGCGCCTCGGGCGCGGAGGCGGCTTCCAGCGTGTCGTAGCCGGCATGCTTCAGGACGGTGGACAGGTATTCCAGCAGGACGGCATCGTCGTCGACCAGCAGGACCAGGCGGCGGGCGGAAATGTTCGCGCTCATTGTTATCGTTCTCGCGTGAAGAAGGAAGTGAATCGATCATTGCGGGTGCAATGCCGCATGATCGAAATTCGACGGCCAAAAATATAGCATGCGGGTAAACAAATTGCATATTCCAGCGATAACGCAACACCCTCCACGCACGATCGACAATCAATTTTGTAAGGTACGGCGACGGCATGCTGCAGGCCAAGGCCGCCTACGACCGCATCGCGTCGCCGGGCTGCGGCAAGCAGGCGCCGCTACTCGCCGCCGCGCAGGAAGGCCGCTTCCTCGTAGCCGCTCAGGACCTGCGCATCCATGGGAATGTGATTGGTGCGCAGGAGCCTGCCTTCGCGGGCGTACACCAGGTAGATCTCCCCTGCCCCGTCTTCCTTCGGCAACGTCCGGAACGCCGGACCACAGCCGACCACGACCCGGTTGTTGTCGGTGGTGTACTCGAGCACCTGGCCGTCGCGGTATGCGCCCTTGATCTGCTCCCACGGCAGGAATACCGCCCGGTGGTGCTGCAGCACCCGGGTCTGTCCCGACGCTGACGTCACGGTTTCCGCGGTCGAGGTCAGCGTGCTCAGCGAACCCACGAAGATCAGGTCGGCGTCCTCCTTGACCGCCGCCACCTCGGCCTTGTAGGCCGCAAGGTGTTTCGCATGCGCCTCGGCCTGCTTCTCGGGCGGGACGATGGCGCAGGCGAAGCCGGCTGCGCAATGCAGGACCAGGAGCGGAAACAGCAGGCATGTCGTCGGCGTGCGCATCGTGGCCTCCAGTGCGTTCGGTGAAACCGCATGGTACACCGCGCAGGCGCAGGCGCAGGCGGACGCGGCCAACGATGCTCTTTGCGTATAGTGGACCCATGCCCAGCCCAGCCAACTACCCCAGCACCCCGGACGGCCGCTACTTCGTCGTCAAGGACCGTCTCTGGCGCATGAGCAATCCCGATCTCGATCCGGCGCAGCGCCAGGCCCTGGTCAATGCGCTGATGCAGGCCCGGCGCCAGGTCGGCGCGGCGAAGAAGGCCGCCGACCCCGAGGCCGAACGGCGTGCCCGTGCCGCGGTCGACGACGCCAAGCGCGGCCTGGGCGAGCGCGGCCCGGTCTGGTGGAACGACGGCGCACCGGATTTCAACCGCAAGCTGGTGGCCGACACGCCGTATGCGGACTGGTACGCGACGCTTTGACCGGCTCCCACGGTGCTCAACTATAATGACGGCGTTTGGTGCCCGCGCGCTTGTCTCGAGCGCGCAGTTAAACGGGAAACACATGGCCGCGCCGGTTCCACCGGCAGGCCAGGGTGTGCTGCCCCCGCAACGGTAAGCAAGCGTCGTCGCTGACGACAGGCCGTCTCGAACGCCACTGTGCACATCAAAGCTGCATGGGAAGGCGAGATGGTCCGCCTTGCCAGCCCGGATACCGGCCAGACAGGTGGTACGCGCGGCCGCGAGGCGGCGCGCACCGTTCAGCCGCGCTTACGGGGAAGTGGGTGCGGCGGCAGCTTGACATCCATCCTATGAAAACCAGAGTGATACTCGGCGTCGCCGGGGCGCTGTGCGCGGCCGCGCACGCGCATGCGCAACAAGCGGCGGAGAACCCGCCACAGGAAACCCACAACACGGTCCGCGTACTCGGCCACTACGACAACGGCGTCGGCACTTCCGACGCCGCCAGCGAAGGCAGCGTGACGGCGGCATTGATCGCCAGCCGCCCGGCGCTGCGGCCGGGCGAGGTGCTCGAATTCGTGCCCGGCGTGATCGTCACCCAGCACAGCGGCGACGGCAAGGCCAACCAGTACTTCCTGCGCGGCTTCAACCTCGACCACGGTACCGACTTCGCCACCTTCGTCGACGGCATGCCGGTCAACATGCGCACCCATGCGCATGGCCAGGGCTATACCGACCTGAATTTCCTGATCCCGGAACTGGTCAAGAACATCCACTACCGCAAAGGTCCCTACTACGCCGACGAAGGCGATTTCGCCTCGGTCGGCTCGGCGCACCTGGGCCTGGCCGACAGGCTGGACGAAGGCGTCGCCGCCCTCACCGCCGGCGCCAACGCCTACCGCCGCGCCCTGGTCGCGGGCTCCACCGCCGCCGCCAACGGCACCCTGCTGTATGCGCTGGAACTGGCGCACAACGACGGTCCATGGCAGACGCCGGAAGCTTTCCACAAATCGTCGGCCCTGCTGCGCTACAGCGCCGGCACCGCCGCCGAGCGCTTCAGCCTGACCGCGATGGGCTACAAGGGTGCCTGGCACGCCACCAGCCAGATTCCACTGCGCGCGGTGCAGGACGGCAGCCTGGACCGGTTCGCCGCGGTCGATCCCAGCGACGGCGGCAGCACGGCACGCTACAGCCTGTCGGGCGAATGGCGCCGCCGCGGCCTTGACACGCTGACCGAAGCGCATGTCTACGCGGTGCGCTCCGACCTGGCCCTGTACAACGACTTCACCTACTACCTCGACGACCCGGTGAACGGCGACCAGTTCCTGCAGACCGAACGGCGCAAGATGAGCGGCTTCGACCTGTCGCACACCTGGTTCGGCCGGCTCGGCGAGCGCGCCATGAACAACGCCGTCGGCATCCAGGGCCGCTTCGACCGCATCGCCCCGCTCGGTCTGTACGCCACCGCCCGCCAGCGCGTGCTGGACACGATCGCCGAGTCGCAGGTGTCCGAGGCCAGCGCCGCGCTGTGGTTCCAGAACACCGTGCAATGGACGCCGTGGCTACGCTCCATCGCCGGCGTGCGCTACGACCGCTACCGCTTCAAGGTCGGCAGCTCGATCGCCGAGAATGCCGGCAGCGCGGACGACCACATCGCCTCGCCCAAGCTGTCGTTCGTGCTCGGCCCATGGGACAAGACCGAATTCTTCGCCAACTACGGCGAAGGCTTCCACAGCAACGATGCGCGCGGCACCACGGCGCGGCTGTCGCCGCGCGCGCGCGAGCCGGTCGAGCCGGTGACGCCGCTGGTGAAGACCCGCGGCGCCGAGATCGGCCTGCGCAGCGAGATCGTCGCGGGCCTGCAAACCTCGATCGCGCTGTGGGGCCTGCGCTCCGGCTCCGAACTGGTGTTCTCGGGCGACGCCGGCGACACCGCGCCGAGCCGCGCCAGCAAGCGTTCCGGCATCGAGTGGAACAATCACTACGTGGCCAGCCGCTGGCTGCTGCTGGATCTCGACCTGGCGGCATCGACCGCCCGCTACACCGGCTTCGACCCGGGCGGCGACCACGTCCCGGGGGCGGTCGAGCGGGTCGCCTCGTTCGGCGCCACCGTCAACGACCTCGGCCCCTGGTCGGGCGCCTTCCAGCTGCGCTATTTCGGGCCGCGGCCGCTGGTGGAAGACAACAGCGTGCGCTCGTCCACCACGGCGATCGCCTACCTGCGCGCCGGCTACCGCCTGGACCGCCGCTGGCGGCTGACGGCCGACGTGTTCAACCTGTTCGACCGCAGGGCGAGCGACGTCGACTATTACTACGCCTCGCGCCTGCCGGGCGAGCCGGCCGAGGGCGTCGACGACATCCACACCCACCCGGTGGAGCGGCGCACGCTGCGGCTGACGCTGCGCGCGGCGTTCTGATCCGCTTAAAAAAGCGGCAAAGGGTGACAATAAGCGGACAATAAGCGGTAATCAAGCAGGGAGCGCTTCGGCGCTCCCGTCATTTATAATGGCCGTTTCGCTATATTTACCCCTTACCCCCGACCGCCAATCATGGAATTAGCAAAGTCTTTCGAGCCAGCCGATATCGAACAATTCTGGCGCACCGAATGGGAACAGCGCGGCTACTTCGCCGCCACCATGGACGCCGGCAAGCCGTCGTTCAGCATCCAGCTGCCGCCGCCGAACGTGACGGGCACCCTGCACATGGGCCACGCCTTCAACCAGACCGTCATGGATGGCCTGACCCGCTACTACCGCATGCGTGGCTTTAACACCGCCTGGATCCCGGGCACCGACCACGCCGGCATCGCGACCCAGATCGTGGTCGAGCGCCAGCTGGACGCCCAGAAGATCTCGCGCCACGACCTCGGCCGCGAAGAGTTCGTCAAGAAAGTCTGGGAGTGGAAGGAAAAGTCGGGCAGCACCATTACCGGCCAGATGCGCCGCCTGGGCGCGTCCGCCGACTGGAACCGCGAATACTTCACGATGGACGAGCCGCGCAGCAAGACCGTGTCGGAAGTCTTCGTGCGCCTGTACGAGCAGGGCCTGATCTACCGCGGCAAGCGCCTGGTCAACTGGGATCCGGTGCTGGGCACCGCGGTGTCGGGCCTCGAAGTCGACTCGCAGGAAGAAGACGGCTCGATGTGGTACATCCAATATCCGCTGGCGGACGGCAGCGGCCACCTGACGGTCGCCACCACCCGTCCGGAAACCATGCTGGGCGACGTCGCCGTCGCGGTCGACCCGACCGACGAGCGCTACACCGCCCTGGTCGGCAAGATGCTCGCATTGCCGCTGGTCGGCCGCGAGATCCCGATCATCGCCGACGAGTATGTGGACAAGGCCTTCGGCACCGGCTGCGTGAAGATCACGCCGGCGCACGACTTCAACGACTATGCGGTCGGCCAGCGCCACAAGCTGCCGATGCTGTCGATCATGACGCTGGAAGCGAAGATCGTCGACGA
>JAKOOD010000539.1 GCA_022701635.1 Burkholderiaceae bacterium
TCTGGCGAAGGGGACCATCGTGCTGGAATAGACGGGGTGGCAGGAACGCTGTCCAGCGGGTGGCGTTCCGCATGCGTCCCGATCGACGGGCTTACTAGCATAGTTTAATTTGGGCAGCTACTGGACAATTACATTTGCTTGCAATATAATTGGTGTCTATACAAGAGATTCATTAGTAATACCTCTGCTGCACAACGTTTTCCTCGCCACGCGTAGGAAAACATTCCTGGGCCATGCGCCCGACTCCCTGGTGCCATGCATTTGCATGCGCCTGCGTGCTTAAAAGTCCTGAACCCAGCCTCTTTTAACACGCATCCACACCCTGGCCCCGGCATCGTTTGCCGGAAAAGCGTGCCGCGTTGCCGTTTGCCGCCTGCGTACGCTTGTGCGCCCGCGCAGCGCCGACGGCTCAGGGTCTGGTGATTCCCGTTCGACGCCCCATGGCTGCCGGGTCTCACCGCATTTGCCAACTCGAAGGAGAGCCAGATAATGGCAAAACAAATCATCATCGACCATGTTTTCAAGGTCTACGGCGATCAGCCGCAAGAAGCGCTGGACCTGGTCCGCCAGGGTGCCGGCAAGCAGGATATCCTGGCTAAAACCGGGTGCACGATCGGCGTGTTCGACGCCACCTTCACCATCGAAGCGGGCGAGATCTTCGTCATCATGGGCCTGTCCGGCTCGGGCAAGTCGACCCTGGTGCGGATGCTGAACCGCCTGATCGAGCCGACCGATGGCCGCATCCTGATCGACGGCACCGACATCAATACCCTGCCGGACGCGCAGTTGCGCGCCTTGCGCCGCAAGGACATCAGCATGGTGTTCCAGTCGTTTGCGCTGCTGCCGCACGTCAGCGTGCTCGACAACACGGCCTTCGGCATGGAACTGGCCGGCATCCCCAAGGCCGAGCGCCATGCGCTGGCACGGCAGGCACTGGAACAGGTCGGCCTGGCGGCTTATGGCGCCAGTTATCCCGACGAATTGTCCGGCGGCATGCAGCAGCGCGTGGGCCTGGCGCGCGCGCTGGCCTGCGATCCGTCGATCCTGCTGATGGACGAGGCATTTTCCGCGCTCGACCCCATCATGCGCACGGAAATGCAGTCGGAGCTGCTGCGCCTGCAGCAGATCAAGCGCCGTACCATCGTCTTCATTTCGCACGACCTCGATGAGGCCATGCGTATCGGCGACCGCGTCGCCATCATGAAGGATGGGCATGTGGTGCAGGTGGGCACGCCGGAAGAAATCCTGCGCAAGCCCGCCAACGACTACGTGCGCAATTTCGTGCGCGGCGTCGACGCGGCGGCCGTGTTCAAGGCCGGCGACATCGCCCGCAAGAGCCAGGTGGTGGTGTCGGAATCGCCGACCCGCGGTTCGCGTGCGGCGCTGTCGATGCTGGAAGAGCAGGACCGGGCCTACGCCTACGTCGTCAATCCGCGCCGCGAATTCCTCGGCGTGGTGTCGGCCGATTCGCTGCGCAATGCGCTCGACGGCCACGTCGGGCCGCTGGGCCTGGCGCATGCCTACCTGCCGGATGTGCAGACCATCGATGCGGACGAGCCCGTCGCGGGCCTGTTCGGCCAGGTGGCGCAACTCCCGTACGCGGTGCCGGTGGTGGAGGGCGACGGCGGCTTCCGCGGCGCCATCAGCAAGACCACCTTGCTGAAGTTCCTCGACCGCGACACGCCCGCCATTGCCGAGCAACATATTCAGAAAGGACAAGCATGACCCCGAACAGCGCACCCCCTCAGGTCAACCCGTGGCTACCGACGCCGCCGGCCGACACGGCCTGGCTCGACGCCGCGACACCGGCCGCCACGGCCGGGCAAGCCGGCGGCTTTCAACTGACACACCTCTTCGATGGCTCGCTGCCGCTGGAAACCTGGATCAATCAGGGCCTGGGCTGGGTCGTCGCCCATTGCCGCCCGTTTTTCCAGGCCGTGCGCGCGCCGATCGACGCCACGCTGGGCGGTGCCAGCGACGTGCTGCTGGCCGCGCCCGCGCCCGTGGTGATCGCCATCATCGGTTTGCTGGCCTGGCAATTCACCAGCCGCGCGCTGGCGATCGGTACCGTGCTGGCGCTGCTGGGCCTGTCGATACTGGGCGTCTGGCCGGAAGCGATGGTCACCCTGTCGCTGGTGCTGACCTCGCTTGCCTTCTGCCTGGCGATCGGCTTGCCCTTGGGGATCTTCCTGGCCAGCAGCGACCGCGCACAAAACATCCTGCGTCCACTGCTGGACGCCATGCAGACCACGCCTGCCTTCGTGTACCTGGTGCCGGTGGTGATGTTGTTTGGTATCGGCGACGCGCCCGGCGTGATCGTGACCATCATCTTCGCGCTGCCGCCGCTGGTGCGCCTGACCAATCTCGGCATCCGCCAAGTCCGCCCCGACCTGGTCGAAGCGGCGCGCGCCTACGGGGCCTCGCCGTGGCAGCTGCTGACCCGCGTGCAGCTGCCGCTGGCGATGCCATCCATCATGGCCGGCATCAACCAGTCGCTGATGCTGTCGCTGTCGATGGTGGTGATCGCGTCGATGATCGCGGTCGGTGGCCTGGGCCAGATGGTGCTGCGCGGGATTGGCCGCCTGGACATGGGGCTGGCAACCGTGGGCGGTCTCGGGATCGTGCTGCTCGCCATCACGCTGGACCGCCTGACGCAGGCCATGGGGCAATCGCGCCGCAGCGGGCGTCATTGGTACCAGACCGGTCCGCTCGGTGTCATCCTGCGCCTGGTGCGTGGCAATCCGGCGCGCGGCAAAGCTGCCGCGCCGACCACGTCCGTGCGCGCGCAATAACAAGAAAGGAACACATGCATCAACTTGAAAACTTCAACGCCACGTATGCAACGCGGCGCCGCTTCCGCTGGTTGTCGGCCCTGGCGATTGCCGCGCTCGCATTGAGCACCAGCCTGGCGATGGCGCAAACGCCGGCTGCCGGCCTGCCCGGCAAGGGCACCAAGGTGCAGGCGCTGCAAAGCCCGATCGCCGAAGAAACCTTCCAGACCATGCTGGTGGACCGCGCCCTCGAACAGCTGGGCTACGCGCCGCAGCCGATCAAGGAAGTCGACTATCCGACCGCGCACATCGCAATCGCCAACGGCGACGCGACTTTCCTCGCGGCGCATTGGGATCCTTTGCACAAGGACTATTTCAACAATGCCGGCGGCGCCGCCAAGCTGCTGCGCGTGGGCGCCTATGCCGGGCCGGCCGCGCAGGGCTACCTGATCGACAAGGCAACGGCCGACAAGTACCACATCACCAATATCGACCAGCTGCGCGATCCGGCACTGGCCAAGCTGTTCGACCATGACGGCGACGGCAAGGCCGACCTGACCGGCTGCAACCCTGGCTGGGGTTGCGAGGCGATGATCGAACACCACATGGATGCCTACAAGCTGCGCCCGACGGTCAAGCATGTGCAGGGCAGCTACGCCGCACTGATCGCCGACACCATCGGCCGCTACCAGCGTGGCGAATCCATCCTGTACTACACCTGGACGCCTTACTGGGTGAGCGGGGTGCTGGTGCCGGGCAAGGACGTCGTCTGGCTGCAAGTGCCGTTCTCGGCGAATCCCGACAAGGCCGATACCCGTCTCGGCGACGGCAGCAACTACGGATTTTCCGTCAACACGACGCGGATCGTCGTGAATCGGGCCTGGGCCGCCAAGAATCCGGCGGCCGTCAAGCTGTTTGAAGTCATGCGCTTGCCGATTGCCGACATTAACGCGCAAAACGAGCGCATGCGGCAAGGCGAGAACACCCAGGCCGATATCGCGCGCCATACGGCAGGCTGGATCAAGTACCACCAGCCACTGTTCGACAGCTGGATCGCGCAGGCGCGGGCCGCCGCGCAGCCCTGAGCCCGAAGGGAAGCCGGCACCGGATCGAAACGCCCGACAGGGGAGAGGCTGTTAAGATGCGCGCTCGCCTTCCCATGTTGATTTGCAGGAGACCACAAATCCTACCTTTTTTACTCACCGCGGTGATGCGTGCGCCAAAGCTGACGATTGCCGCCGCCCTCTGCGTGCTGGCAGCCCTAGCCGGTACGCTGACCTACACCGGTTACCTGGTCGTCGGCGTGCTGGCCGATTATCTCGGCACAGGCCGGGGCGCGGCAGGACTGCTGCTTGCCGTTCTTTTTGCCAGGTTTCCCTGGATAAGTAACAGGAAGCTGCGCATTGTCGGCCTGTTGCCTGGACCTGCGCGCCGGCCTGTCATGGCGAGCTTGCTGGCGCTCTGCGCCTTGCACTTCCTGTCGCAAGGCGACTATGTGCCCGCAGGGTTCACGGGTTTCGCCATGGCGTTTCTGCTGTTCTTCCCCTGGTTGCGGCGCGCTGTAGCCGGTCGCATGTCATCGTCCGTCTTCGGGTTCGCCGGTAAAAACGCTCCCCAGAGCACCGAGGACAATGTGATCGAGGGTGAATTCCGCGAAAAGAAAGAGTAAGGGCACCCAAGGCCTGTACATGAAACCGCCAACCCATGCAGGTTGGCGTTTTTATTTTCGGCGTCCGGCGCGGCCAAGCCTTGTCGGATCGAGTTTCCTCTTGGCATGACAGGCGTGATGGAGAGGGACCTCCGGTCGATTGCAAGAGCGGTTCCTGTACGCGACGGCCCGTCCGGAACGGTTCCGGTATCGTTGCGGAAGCGACCCCACAATCCAATCGAACACGTCTTGCTCATGCGTTTCGTGTATATGTCTTGTATAAGATAGATGTGTTGACTGGCGAAGAGGCGCAACAATATGCTCGCCGCCGATGTGGGCATCGATCTCTTGCCTGGCATCCGCCAGGCGTCGGATTGTCATGACGGACCAATCATTTTTGAGAGTAGAACTTCATGAGAGCAGAGAATACGTCCTCGACATTCAAGGTGGCGTCAGCGGTCTTCAATGTGCTGAATCCGATACCTTTCGGTCTTTTCGTGGCGGTGATGATTTTTGATTTCGTCTATGCCAATACCGCCGAGGTGCTGTGGGTGAAAAGCGCGGCCTGGCTGGTCAGCCTGGGCCTGATTGTCGCCATCGTGCCGCGCTTGATCAATCTCGGTTTTGTCTGGTTCGGCAAGCGCCGCGCCGCGCCGGCCGTGAAGCTCGACTTCTGGCTGAACCTGGTTGCTATCGTCACGGCGCTGGTGAACGCGTTCGTGCATAGCCGTGATTCTTATGCGGCGATTCCAGACGCGCTGTGGCTGTCCGTTGCGACGGTGGTCCTGATGGCCATCGGACGCATCGTGCTGGCTTGGCAAAATATCAGTTTCAAGGAGTTCGGCCATGAATAAGAATAAACATGGTTTGTTGGGTGTGGTGGGCATGGCGGTGCTGTCGTCGCTGATGCTGAGCGCTTGCGACAATAGCGCAAAGGTGGATATTTCCAAACAAATCGGCGCCAATCCGGAGATGCCCGGGGCGCAGAACTTCCTGGTGCCGCCGATGCAGGTTCCCGGCGGTGTCGGCTGGAAGGAAGGGCAGGCGCCCAAGGTCGTGGCCGGTCTGGGCATCGAAAAGATCGCCTCGGGACTGCTGCATCCGCGCCAGCTCCTGGCCCTGCCGAATGGCGACATCCTGGTGGTGGAGTCGAATGGCCCGGGACAGGAAGCCGTCACGACGCCGAAACAGCTGATTGCCGGTGTCGTCAAAGGCCGTTCCGGCAAGGGCGGCAAGGGCGGCAATCGCATTACCCTGCTGCGCAAGAAAGAGGGTGCTGCCGGTGAATGGGAAAAGCACGTCTTCATCGAAAAACTGCACTCGCCCTTCGGCGTTCAGCTGATCGGCGATACGCTGTATGTTGCCAATACCGGCAATATCATGAAGTATCACTACAATACCGGCGATACCAGAATTACCGACCCGGGTACCGAGCTGGCCGACCTGCCGGATACGGTCAACCACCATTGGACCAAGGCCATGGTGGCCAGTGCGGATGGCAAGAAGCTCTACGTCGGCTCGGGTTCCAACAGCAACATCGCCGAAAACAGCATGGCGGTCGAATACCGGCGCGCTGCCGTGCTCGAGGTGGATGTCGAAAGCGGCGCCAGCCGTATCTTCGCATCGGGCCTGCGCAATCCGACCGGCCTGCAGTTCGAACCGACGAGCGGAAAACTCTGGGCCATCGTCAATGAGCGCGACGAGATCGGTGCGGATCTGGTGCCGGATTACATGACGTCGGTGCAGGAACACGGTTTCTACGGCTGGCCTTACAGCTATTACGGCCAGCATGTCGATACCCGCATCAAGCAACAGCGGCCGGACCTGGTCGCGAAAGCCATCAAGCCGGACTTCGCCCTGGGTTCGCACGTGGCCGCACTGGGACTGTGGTTCTACACCGGGACCGGCCTGCCGGAGAAATACCGCGGTGGTGCCTTCGTGAGCGAACACGGCAGCTGGGACCGCACCCCCCTGAGCGGTTACCAGGTGGTGTATGTGCCGTTCGCGAATGGCAAGCCCACCGGTGGTGCCGAGCCGATCGTGACCGGCTTCCATTCGGCCGACGAAAAAGACTTGTATGGCGCCCCGGTGGGATTGACCCAGGATGCGGCGGGTGCATTGCTCATCGC
>JAKOOD010000562.1 GCA_022701635.1 Burkholderiaceae bacterium
CCGGCGACGCCTCGCTCTGGGGCGCGCCGGTGACCGAGGTGATGGTCAGCGACGACACCAGCGAACTGGTGTTCCTGGCGGCGGTGGCCGAGGTGCCGCCGGACCAGTTGGAACAATCGATCCGGGCGGCATCCGGGGTCCGCCACCTGGCGGCGGATGGATCGGCCTATCCTTTGCGGGTATCGAACCCCGGCAGTGCGATCGCTTACTACAATACCAAAAGCAAAATATACTGCGCGAAGTTCAAACCGCTGCCGCCGCGGCCCTAGGGCATCGCTACCCAGAGTATGTACAACAATTATTTCAACCTCAAGCAAGCGCCGTTCTCGATCGCGCCCGATCCGCGCTACCTGTTCATGAGCGAACGGCACCGCGAGGCGCTGGCCCACCTGCTGTACGGGATCGGCAGCGGCGGCGGCTTCGTGCTGCTCACCGGCGAAATCGGCGCCGGCAAGACCACCGTCTGCCGCTGCTTCATCGAGCAGGTGCCGCAAAACTGCCGCCTGGCCTATATCTTCAACCCCAAGCTGACGGTCGAGGAACTGCTGCTGACGATCTGCGACGAGTTCCGCATCGCGCTGCCGCCGGCGTCGAGCGGGGCGATGGGCGTCAAAGCTTATGTGGATGCGATCAACGCCTACCTGCTGGCCAGCCACGCCCAGGGCAACAACAACGTGCTGGTCATCGACGAGGCCCAGAACCTGTCGGCCCAGGTGCTCGAACAGCTGCGCCTCCTGACCAACCTGGAGACCAGCGAGCGCAAGCTGCTGCAGATCATCCTGATCGGCCAGCCCGAGCTGCGCACGATCCTGGCGCGGCCCGAGCTCGAGCAGCTGGCCCAGCGCGTGATCGCACGCTACCACCTGGGGCCGCTGTCCGAAGCCGAAACCGGCGCCTACGTCGCCCACCGCCTGAGCGTGGCGGGGACGCATGCCGGCTCGCCCATTCCGCTGGCGCTGGCGCCGCTGATCCATCGCCTGACCGGGGGCGTCCCGCGCCGCATCAACCTGCTGTGCGACCGCGCGCTGCTCGGTGCCTACGTCGAGAACAGCGCCCAGGTCACGCCCAAGATCCTGCGCCGCGCGGCCCAGGAAGTGTTTGCCGGCGAGCCGGCCGCCGCGCGCGCGCCGCTGCGCTGGCCGCTGGTGGCGGGCGGGGTGCTGGCCGGGGCCGCGATCAGCGCCGCGGCCTGGCAGGCGGTGCCGCATGCGGTGGCGCCTGTGCCGGCGCGGGCACAGGCCGTGGCAGCGGCGGCGCCGGCCGGGCAGCCGGTGAAGCCAGTGGCCGCTGCCGCCGCTACTACCGCTTCTGCCGTTGCGGCGCCGGCGCCGCACCAGCCGCTGGCACTGGCCACCCAGGAAGAAGCGCTGCGCGAACTGGGCGCGCTGTGGGGCCAGCAACTGCCCGCCGGGGAACCATGCCAGGGCGCGCCCAAGCTGGGCCTGCGCTGCTATACCGGCCGTGGCGCCGTCTACGAACTGCGCCTGCTCGACCGGCCGGCCATCGTCGCCCTGCACGACGGCCAGAATCTCGGCTACGCGGTGCTGAGCGCCATGGATGCCGACAGCGCCACCCTGAGCGTCAACGGCCGCCGCGAGAAGGTCAGCCTGGGCGCGCTGGCGACCCGTTTCGACGGCGAATTCACCACCTTGTGGAAGGCCGCGCGCGGCTTCCGCGACGAAGTGAAGCCGGGCGACAGCGGCCCGGACGTCGACTGGATCGCCGGTCGCCTGGCGCAGCTCGACGAGAGCACGGCGCCGCCGCCGGCCCAGCCCTTCGACGCATCCACCCGGCGCCTGCTGCGCAGCTTCCAGGCCGCGCAGAACCTGAAGGCGGACGGCGTCGCCGGTCCGCGCACCTACATGCGCCTGAACCAGTTGAGCGGCGTCGACGAACCGCGCTTGTTCGCCGCCACCGCCGCCACTGCAACCCCCGCCGCGCCAGGGAAGCCAAAATAATATGTCCTACATTCTCGAAGCATTGAAGAAGGCGCAGGCCGAACGCCAGCTCGGCAATGCCCCGACCATCCACGCCGCGCAGCCGGTGCCGGCGTTGCAGCCGGACGCCGCAGCCAGCCGCAGGCCGCTGTTCATCGGTCTCGGCGCCGGGGCGCTGGTGGTGGTGCTGGGGGCTGCGTTCCTGTGGCGGATCGGGCCGGCGCAGGTGTCGGCAGTGCAGGTGGGCCAGGGGCAGGGCCAGTCGCCCGTGGCTGTGACGGCTGCGCCGGTGACGCCTGCGCCGATGGCGGCTGCCGGAGTGTCGGCCGCCGGGTCGCCGGCCACTGGATCGCCGGCCGCCGGGTCGCCGGCCGCCGGGTCGCCGGCCGCCCGATCGCCGGCGGTATCCAATTCGCTGGAGGTGCAAGCGCCGCCCGCGCCGCCGCCGCTGCGCCCGGCGCAGCCGCGCGTGGCCGATGCCGCGGCGGCGGCCGCATCGCGCGCTGCCGCCACGCCGGCGGCGCCCGCCGTCCAGGCGCGCATGCCGACGCCGGCACCGGCCGCGCCGCTCGCCGCGGCACCGGCACCGGCACGCGCCGCAGCGCCCGCCACTGCGGCCCAGGCCGTGGCCGCACCTGCGCCCGAAGAGAGCCTGCCTTTCCTGCAGCAGCTGCCGGAATCGGTCCAGGGCGGCATCCCGCGCGTCGCCTTCGGCGGCTACATGTATTCGGCCAATCCGGCCGACCGCCTGCTACTGGTCGACAAGGCCTTGCGCCACGAAGGCGAGGAAGTCGCGCCCGGGCTGGTGCTGGAAAAGCTGCTGCCGCGCGCAGCCGTCATGAATTACCGTGGAGTGCGTTACCGTGTCGCGTATTGATGTGCCCGGAAGGGTGTTGGGCGTAATCGGCTGGTCCGGCAGCGGCAAGACCACGCTGCTGGAATTTCTGGTGGGCCGGCTGGCCGGGGAGGGCGTGCGCGTCAACGTGGTCAAGCACAGCCACCACGACATCGCGCTGGAGCCGCCGCACAAGGACAGTGCGCGCCTGCGCACGGCCGGCGCCGCTGAGGTGATGATCGCCTCGCCCTACCGCATCGCCATCATGCGCGAGCTGCGCGAGGAGCAGGAGCCGCCGCTGGCCGCGCTGCTGGCGCGCCTGGCGCCGGCCGACCTGACCCTGGTCGAAGGCTACAAGTGGGAACCGCTGCCCAAGCTCGAAGTGTACCGGCCGGAAGTCGGCAAGCCGGCCGTGTATCCGGACGATCCGCACATCGTCGCCGTGGCATCGAGCATGGACGCGCCGGCCGGGCTGGCGCCGCACATCGCCTGGCTCGACCTGAACGATCCGGAGGCGGTGCTGGGCTGGCTGAAAGGCTATGTCGCGCTGACCGCCTGAGAGTACCTAACAAAACCGCCATGGCGGCGTTGCCTCGTCTCGCCGACCATGCGTACTGTCTTCGACGATGCGTCGGCAAGCCGCATCTCTTGCCCTGAAGGTTTTGTTAGCCGCTCCAGGGCGGCCTCATGTTTTGCGCGGCGCTGCCGTTACCGTGGGAATGGCCGGATGTCCCGGCCCGCCACTCAGGAGCTCGTCATGGACGTCACCGGTATTGCCAAGCTTGCCACCAGCATCGCCGACACCGGCACCCGCCAGGATGTCGCCATCGCCGTCCTCAAGAAAGCACAGGACATCCAGTCGACCAGTGCCCTGCAGCTGCTGGACGCCGTGCAGCCCACCGCGCCGGCGCAAAACCTGCCGTCCCACCTCGGCAACCACATCAACACGACGGCATAAAAAAGTCGCGCGACGCGTCAACAGGCAGGACCGCTGGCGCGTTGTCGGACCACGTACCCGGCTCGACGGGCTGGCTGGCATACACCGCTCCAGCCACCACCATATCGCTGCGCGACGCACCCGCGGTGCGCAAGCACTACAATACAGCCAGCCCGCTCAGCCACCCGCACAGCCACGGCGGCCGGCGTACGTACCCGGCCGGGCCCGGCGGCCGCCATCGACCGCCCGGCCTGCATCCAGTAGAATTTCTTCCTCATTCATCCGTCGCAGTTCTTCACAAGTCAAGAAATCATGAACAAACGTCAAGCTCTGGTCGCCGCCGCACTGGCCGGCGTCTGCGCCGCCAATGCATCCGCAAGCGGCCAGATGGACCTGCCCAAGGGCGACCA